>JAEYYJ010000367.1 GCA_023430845.1 Pseudomonadota bacterium | reverse complement strand
GCGTCGTCGAGCTTGTCGCCGGTTGCAAGGAACGCCGCAATGGCCGCCGAGAGCGTGCAGCCCGTGCCATGGGTATGGCGCGTGTCGATCCGTGGTGCCGCAAGCCGGAGCGTCGGCCCATCACCGTCAATCAGTAGATCGACCGCGTCGACGCTGCTGCCGTGTCCGCCCTTCATGAGCACGGCCTTGCAGGAGAAGCGCCGGCAGATTTCGCGGCCCTGTTCTTCGATTGCCGCTTCGGTCTCGGCCATGGTCGTATCGAGCAGGCGCGCCGCCTCCGGCAGGTTCGGCGTGATCACGCGCGCACGAGGCAGGAGCACATTGCGCACGGCATCGATGGCTTCTTCCTGGAGCAGCACATCGCCGCTCGTCGCCACCATCACAGGATCGACGACCAGCGGAATTTCAGGAAACTCCTTCAGCGTCGATACAATGGCCTCGATCACGGCCGCCGTCGCGAGCATGCCTGTCTTCGCCGCGCCGACATGAAGATCCGTCATGACCGAGCGGATCTGCTGTTTGACGAATGATGGCTCGACGGGCAGCACACCCTGCACGCCCTGCGTATTCTGTGCCGTCAGCGCGGTCAGCACGCTCGCGCCATAAACGCCGAGCGCCGTGAATGTCTTCAGATCGGCCTGGATACCCGCTCCGCCGGAGCTGTCGGAGCCGGCGATAGTCAGTGCAATGGGAACCATGAATGTTTGCCTCGCGCAGGGCGGCTACTGTCCAGCGCCCTTCTTCAGAATTTCGCCTTGCAGATCCTTGGGCGTTCCCCAAGCTTCGATCTCCGCCAGGAAGGGTACATTATCGATCAGCCATTGCCCGATCCATGCAATCGATCCCGTCAGGAACGCAATGCCCGTCAGGATCAACAGCACGCCCATGATCTTCTCGACCTTACCGAGATGGGCGCGGAGTCGTTGCATGAAGCCGAGGAATGGTCTTATGGCCACCGCCGCAAGTACGAACGGTATGCCGAGCCCGAGCGAATACACCGCGAGCATTTTGACGCCGAGGCCGAGGCTTCCTTCGCTCGCCGCCAAGGTCAGCACTGCTGCCAGGATTGGACCGATGCAAGGCGTCCAGCCGAATGCGAAGGCGAGGCCCATTATATAGGCGCCGATAAAGCTCGCGCCCTCAACGTTCGCCCGGTAGCGCGTATCGCTGTGGAGAAGCGGAATTTGGAACAGCCCGAGAAAGTGCAAGCCGAAGAGGATGATCACCACCCCGGCTACCATCGACAGCTCGTATTTATAGGTTTGGATGAACTGGCCGAACATCGAGGCGCCAGCGCCGAGGCCGACGAAAACGGTCGTAAAGCCGAGCACGAAGCAGAATGAGGCCAGAACGACCCGCATCCACGTCTTGCGGTCGATCTTGCCTGAGCTCGACATCTGCTCGATGGACATGCCGCCGAGATAGCTGAGATAGGGCGGCACGAGCGGCAGCACGCAGGGCGAGAGAAAGCTCAAGATGCCCGCGAGCAGAATGCCGAAGTAGATGTACAGTTCCGCCAGCACGCCGTGCTCCCGACTGCAGGCGGCAACGGGCCGCCCGACCACGAGACAGCAAGACGAACAGGGGCATCAAGTCAATCCCGCGCGCGGATTGGCCGCCCCTAGGTCGCACTGCGAACAACGCGTACGGGGGCTGCCGGCACGTCCGGGATGACCTGCCGCGTGCGCAGATGACTGGCGACGAGATCCCAGATGTCGGGGCCTCCCGTGCCCTCGTTGATCGAGGCCCAGCCGGCCACGGTGTAAGTCGAGGCGGCCTCGATCGGCTCGCCGCTCTTCGCGAGCCGCATGTCCGAAATGCGCTTGCCCATGGGCGCGTCCACATCGATCGTGAAGCTCATGCCGCCCACACGCACCATATCGCCGCCCTGCTGGTAGTAGGGATCGGGATTGAACAGATTGTCGGCGACGTCCTCGAGGATGTTCTTGATCATGTCGCCGCGGAAGGGCAGGCGATAGACCTTCGGGTACGTGATGGCCGTGGCGTTGTACACATCGTCCCAGGTAATGGCCTGACCGGGCACAAGCGACGTGCCCCAGCGGAAGCCCGGCGAAAAGCAGATCTCGGCGTCGCGCTCTGCAAGCAACGCCTCGCAGATGAGATCATCGAGTGAGCCCGAGAAGTTGCCCCGCCGATAGAGCAGCGTGTCTGTGCGCGCGAGCTCCGTCGAGAGCATCGATTCGTGCGGCGCGCGGATATCGTCGATCAGGCGTGCCATGTCCGGATCGGGCGTGATGACATCGGCAAGCACCGGCATGAGCGAATAGCTAAAGTCCGCGATGCGTCCGCTCTTCACATCGAGATCGAGGCGCGAGAGGAATTTGCCGTTCGATCCCGTGGCAATCAGCAGCGCGCTGCCGACGCGCTCGGGGCGCGGAATGGCATCGTGCGTGTGGGCGGTGAGGATGACGTCGATGCCCTCGACGCGACCCGCAAGCTTGCGATCGACGTCGAAACCGTTGTGCGAGTTGAGAACGACAACCTCGGCCCCCGCCGCCCGGACGGCGGCGACATTGCGCCGGACTTCCTCCTCGCGAATGCCGAATGACCATGCCGGCATCATCCAACGCGGATTGGCGATCGGCGTATAGGGAAATGCCTGGCCGATGACGCCGATACGCACGCCGCCCTTCTCGTAGATGCGCCAGGCCTTGAAGACCGGCTCATCGAAATCGTTGTCCATGATGTTGCCGGCGAGGAAGTCGAGCTTCGCCGAGCCACGTGCGTCTTTGTCGCCGAACAACGTGCTGACTTGCTTATGGCCGAGCGTGAACTCCCAGTGCGCCGTCATTGCGTCGACGCCGAGTGCTTCGACAATGCGCATCATATCGGCGCCCTTCGTGTGGAGCGCCGTGAACGAGCCCTGCAGGGTATCGCCACCGTCGAGGAGCAATGTGCGCTCGGTGCCGCGTTCGGCGCGTACGGCCTTCACGAGCGTCGCCAGACGGTCCATGCCACCGACGCGCCCATACTCCTTGGCGAGCGTGGCGTAATCCGTCGACGAAAGCATGTAGGCATCGGCCGAACCGGGCGCGATGCCATAGTGGGCAAGGAACTCGTGATCGGTCAGATGCGGCGGCAGTCCGCGCACATCACCCACGCCGAGGTTGACCGAAGGCTCGCGAAAATAGACCGGACGGATCTGCGCGTGGCAGTCCGAAAAGTGGAGGATCGTCACCTGCCCCTTGGCGTCGAAGCGGAGAATATCCTCCTGCCTCAAGCCGCGACGCAGTGTCTGGCCGAGCGCAGGCGCACCGGTGCCTGCGGCGAGCGCCGCTGTCGCCAGTGCAATCTGCAGGAACTCCCGGCGGGAGTGCATGAACGGGCACCTATCTCTGCAGCGGACGGACGAAGGGCGGTCTGTGCGTGCACAGCCGCCCTTTGCAGTACCTACTTGTTGACGGGGCTGTCCGGGCTCATGACGAGCGCAACGAGATCCTTGATCTGGTCGATGGTCAGCACCGCGTTCGAGCCGAAACGCGGCATAAGCGAGCACGGGAAGGAGGCGTGGGCATTGTAGATCTTGTCGTACACCGCCTTCACATCCGCCTCGGCGTACTTCCTGATCTTGCCATACTCGCGGAGGCTCGGACCGACTGTGCCGTAGCTGACTTCCTCTTGCGTCATCTGATGGCAGGCATAGCAGTTCCCGCCATTGGGGCGACGCGCCGGATAATCCGAAAAGCGCTGGCCGTAGCCGCTCTGGGCAATGGCCTCACCCTTCTTCCAATCACCAAGCAGCTTGCCGTCCTCGGGATATTTGATCGTGGCCTTGGCGGCGGCCATGATCTTATCCGCTTCGGCGGTCGACGGCGCGTTGCGCGTCGCGCTGCACACCTTCATGGTCTCGTCCTGGGTCACGCGGTTAGCCCAGTCCTTCGGCGCCTGCGAGAACGCGAACGTCATGAGGACATCCGCATGAAGTGGGTCGATCTTCGCTTCCTGAGCCGTTGCAGGCGCGATCAGAAGCGTCGCGAGAGCAGCAAGGATCACATGCTTTTTCATGGTGCCGCCCCCCTCAGCGCTTCAGGCCGGGCGCGGCGATCTCGCCGTCGCGCGCGCGGTCATAGAGATAAGCCGACAGCGCCACGCTGACGTCCGAGCCGAAATCGAGACGATGCAGCCGCATCTGCCAGTAACAGTCGAGCAAGCGATGCTGCATGGTCATGACATGCGTGCTGGAGACGCGGTAGGCGGGCCATTCGCCGATGACGGCCTTGGCTTCCTTGGGTTCGGAAAGATAAGGCAGCGGCTGGAGGCGGATGCGCTTTCCGGATTCCGAATGGCATGTCGCGCAGGAAAAATCGAACGGCCCCTGGCGACGGAAGAACAGAGCCTCACCGAGCGCAATCGCCTCTTTCTCCTTGGCGTGCTCGGCCTTCGGCGCAATCTTCATGCCTGAGGATTTGCTCGAGATGAACGTCGCTATGGCGCCGATGTCCTTGACCGGTGCGCCGCCTCCCGGATGTGGGCTCTTGCGGAATGCCGTGCTGTCGAATGCCTGGAAGTTCTCCATGCACCACAGGACACGCGTCTCCGTGTCCATGACGCGGTCGGCATCCTCGAAGTAGCGCGGCATCTCGGCGAACGCGCCATCTACAGTGCCGACGCCCTTGCCGAGATCACACGTCTCGGCGAGCGAAGCATTCTTCGGCCCCTTCTTGGTCGCCCACAGCGCCTCGCCGCGATCGGCATCGAGCAGCGCGGGATTGCTCCAGGGATCTTCCTTCATCATGCGGCGATACTGCTCGAGCCCACGCTCAGTCGCGGCGTCCTGCTCGGCCTGGGATGCAGCCGGCGCGGCAGCCGCTGTCTTCGGCGCAGCGGGCGCACTCGCAGCAGGCGGTGCCGCTGGCTTGGCCGCTGCCGCCTTCTCCGCCTCGTCCATGCGGCGCATGTGCTCTTCGTAGGCTTTGCGCGCCTGCTCGAGCTGTGCCGGTGTCTGGGCTGCCACCCACGGCACGACGGCTGTCGCCATCAACCCAAGGCCAAGCCCGACAACGGCCATCGCCGCGCCGGGGGTTTGCAGTCGCCACCCTCGCATTTCCTGCCTCCCTTGCCCTTCCTTAGCCATCAGCATGTCTTTGCCCGTCCGTCATGGACGCCGGGATGAGCTGATATTCAAATATTACGGTATTTGCAGAAGCAGCGCGGTGCAACAGATTAGATCGATTTCAGTTCCAGCCGGTCAATCGTCCGGAGATCGCGGACCGCGCCTGCGCTCGAATGCGCGGGCGCCCCAGACGATTGCGGCGACCAGAGTACCCAACGCGCCGGTGACCAGGAAAATCGGTACCAGTATCGGCACGAAGGCCCATACCATGGCGATGCCCAGCAGAACCGCCGTACCGATCAGCCAGATCTGAAGGAAGCTCATGCGTGCACGAGAAGCTGCTCTCGCTCGCCGAGCGTCGCGAGGATGACAGCAGTGCCGCCGACGACGCACAGCATCGGATTGGGCGCGACGCGGAACGGAATGCCGAGAATGCGCGTGAGCTCCGTATCGAGACCATGCAGCATCGCGCCGCCGCCGGTCATCACGACGCCGCGTTTGCCGATGTCCGCGCGCAGCTCCTCCGAAAGATCCTCGAGTGCGCGCCGCACGAGCTCCGCCATGTTCGCGATCGGCCCCTCGAGCGCGGCGCCGACATCATGCGGCCTCAGTACGACCGACTTCATGCGGCGGCGTACAACATCACGCCCCCGAATATGCGCCTCCGCGACCCGGCCATTGGCCCGCGCCCCGGCACCTCCCGCTTCGATCTTGATGCGTTCGGCGCTGGCGAGCCCGATGGCGAGTTGATGCGCGCGCCTCACGTAGCGCCGTATGGCCTCATCGAAGGCGTTGCCGGCAATTTTCAGCGACGCCGTGTGGACGATCTCGCCTTTGGACAGCACTGCGATATCGCTGGTGCCGCCGCCGATATCGAGGATCATCGTCGCATCTTCCCTGTCGACTTCGATGCCGGCGCCGATTGCGGCAGCCACCGGCTCCTCGACGAGATAGACGCGCCGGGCACCCGCAGCGCGCGCGGTCTCGAAAACGGCGCGGCGCTCGACAGGGGTCGCGCCGGCCGGAACACAGATGAGAATGCGCGGGCGCCGGAAGCCGAACTTCGACTTTGCGCGCGCGATGAATGAGCGCAGCATCTCCTCTGTCGCGACAAAATCCGCGATCACGCCGTCGCGGAGCGGATGCACGAGGTCGATAGGGTCTGGGCTGCGTTCCTTGAGAACCAGCGCCGCCTCGCCGACAGCGATGACATGGCGGGGAACGTCCTTTGCGCGCACCGCAACGACGGACGGCTCATCGATAATGATGCCGCGGCCGGCCACGTGGACGAGCGTGTTGGCCGTCCCGAGATCGATCGCGATATCGTCGGAGAAAACGCCGCCAACCTTCTTCCGCATGGCTGAGCCAGATTGCCCTCAACACCCCACGCGCAGCTCCGCCGCTCGCGCGCTCGACTGTTGAACACGATAAACGAACTGATGCAGAAATCCAACACGCACCGGCAAAAATACAGAAGTTGCAGCAGCTTCGCTCGCAATCGGGCAAACGTGACTGAACATCTCCTCTCCCGGCGAACCGGGAGAGGAGCTTCTTGTCAGCTCACCATCATCTGCGCCGCGGGGCCGCGCTGGCGCTTCATCATGAGCTTGTTGAGTGCCGCGACATACGCACGGGCCGACGCGACCATGGTGTCCGTATCGGACCCGCGGCCCGTCACCTGACGGCCATCCTCCTCGAGGCGGACCATGACCTCGGCCTGGGCATCCGTGCCCTCGGTGACCGCCATGACTTGATAGAGCGGCAGGCGCGCCTCATGCGGCACGATCGACTTGATGCCCTTGAAGATAGCGTCCACCGGGCCATCGCCCGTCGCCTCGCGCGTGATGCTCTTGCCGTCGACCTCGAGCGTGATCTCGGCCATCTGCGGCCCGCCCGTGCCGGCGACCACCTTAAGCGCCATGACCTTGATGCGATTGGTCTGGGTCGCGACCTCCTGGTCGACCAGCGCCTCGATGTCCTCGTCGAACACGAGCTTCTTCTTGTCGGCGAGATCCTTGAAGCGGCGGAACGCATCCTGGAAAGCGTTGTCGCCGAGCTCATAACCGAGCTGCTTCAGCTTGTCCTTGAAGGCGGCGCGGCCCGACAGCTTGCCGAGGCTCAACGTCGACTTCGAGAGGCCGACGCTTTCCGGCGTCATGATCTCGTAGGTCTCGGTATTCTTGAGCATGCCGTCCTGATGGATGCCGCTCTCGTGTGCGAAGGCATTCCGGCCGACGATCGCCTTGTTGTACTGCACGGGGAAGGCGGAGACCGCCGCGACGAGCTTCGAGGCGCGCGTGAAGTAGGTTGCATCGACTTCCGTCCAATACGGCAGGATGTCGTTGCGGACCTTCAGCGCCATCACGATTTCCTCGAGCGCCGCATTGCCCGCGCGCTCTCCGAGACCGTTGATCGTGCACTCGATCTGTCGCGCACCTGCCCGCACGCCGGCGAGCGAATTCGCGACCGCCATGCCGAGGTCGTTGTGGCAGTGCGTCGACCACACGACCTTGTCGCCGCCCGGCACGGTCTCGCGCAGCATCTTGATGAGGGCGTAGTATTCCTCCGGCACGGAGTAGCCGACGGTGTCGGGGATGTTGATCGTCGTCGCGCCCTGCTTGATGGCGATCTCGCAGCACCGCAGCAGCACATCGCGCTCGGTCCGTGTCGCGTCCTCGGCACTCCACTCGACGTTGTCGGTATAGTTGCGGGCGCGCGACACGCTGGCGCCGACCGCCGCGATCACCTGATCCGCGTCCATGTTGAGCTTCCACTTGCGGTGCACGGGGCTCGTCGAAATGAACGTGTGGATGCGGGGTCGCTTGGCGAACTTCACGGCCTCGCCGGCACGGTCGATATCCGCAAAGCTCGACCGCGAAAGGCCGCAGACGACGGAATTCTTGACGATCTTGGCGATCTCGCAAACGGCCTCGAAATCGCCGTTCGAAGAGATCGGGAAACCCGCCTCGATGATGTCGACGCCCATTTCATCGAGCGCTTCGGCCACCTTCAGCTTGTCCTCGAGTGTCATGGCAGCGCCGGGCGACTGCTCACCATCGCGGAGTGTGGTATCGAAGATGAGGACGCGGTCGGCCTCGTTGCGGACGGGGGATTCGGAGGACGGCTTAGCGGCGTCGTTCATGGCGAATGGTCCTTGGTGTCGGGCCTGCGCCTTCAAGGGCGCGGCAAATCTGCTCTACTGTGACTGATTCGGTCCCCTGAGCGCCGTCCCGGATTGAACCGAGACCTCTAAGGCTCAGGGGCTGGTAAGGAGCAGGATGGACCGAAGCAGGCGGGCAGCAGGCATCGGGGCGCCATCCCGCGTGGGGATCGCCTCCTCAATCCAGCCCTGGCCAATACCTGCCATCGTCGCGAATCTCTCGCCGGTCACGCAGCGATGATTCGGCCTCGTAGTGCCCCGGCCGCGCTGCTGGGCGCAAATAAGCCGCAACTCGTCGTCGTTTGCAAGCTGAAATACCAGCCTGCTCGCACGGCCTGACGGCCCGGTTGCCGCGCCTGCGACGAGAAAGCTGGGGGTTAACATGGTATTTGCCACTTTGCTCTAGCGCTGGGCTACGGATCGTCGAATGGTCATATTTCCGCTCGCAGGCTCAACTATGAGATCTGGTGAGAGCGTCGGCCTTACAGGTTGGGGTTGTCTGCGCCGTGCATCGGGTACCTCAGTAAGCAGCGATATCGATGCCAGAAGCGCGCGGATGCGCGGGCCGAAGAAGCAGGCTGAAGAAACAGGAACGAGGACTGATACATATGTCCGTGATTCAAGCGGGGTCGGTGCGCGTCGTTCGCCTCATGATGGTCTTGTCGCTCAGCCTTATCGTGGCTGCCTGTTCGCAGAACCCCAGGCCGGAAGACGTGGGTCTCGCGCCCTATGGCAAGGGCGGACCGGCAACACCGGGCTCGCACCGTGACTTCACGCAGAATGTCGGCGATATCGTCTACTTCACGACGGACAGCACCGATATCTCGCCGGAGGCGCAGCAGACGCTCTCGCAGCAGGCGCGCTGGCTTCAGCAGTACGCCCAGTACACGATCACCATCGAGGGCCATGCCGACGAACGCGGCACGCGCGAGTACAACATCGCGCTCGGCGCCCGGCGCGCCCAGGCCGTACGCGATTTCCTCGCCCGCAGCGGCGTAAACCCCGCGCGAATCCGCACGATCTCCTATGGCAAGGAGCGCCCGGTCGCCGTCTGCAACGACATCTCCTGCTGGTCGCAGAATCGTCGCGCACAGACCGTCCTGAACAACCGTGGCGTCGCGAGCAATACCCGCCGCCCGCCGGGCACCTGATCGCCCCGCAGGGCATGTGGCTGATGCGCCTTGGAAGCTGACGCCCAGCTATCACTGTGGCATGAGAGTCACGACCGTATCCCATCGGCAACGACTTTCCAGCGATAGCGTGCACGCACGGAACCTAAGGCTCGATCTACCCCAAAACGGCCCTATTGTTTCGTTCATTGCTTGGGCGAGATGACTGCGGGGTCATATCAAGTCATGGAACCGAGCGAAGGCATTCGCGCGCCGGCCCTAGGCCACATGT
>JAEYYJ010000336.1 GCA_023430845.1 Pseudomonadota bacterium | reverse complement strand
ATGGGCGCGCTCGCGGTGCAGCTCTATGCGCTGCATGACCTCGCCGGCGAGGGCGGCATGGATTTCTCGCACATCTACACAATGATCCGCGGCGCTCAGGAATAACGCGGGCAACACGCGCGGAACGGGAGGTTCACTGCATGACGACGATCGATTACTACATGACGCTCAACAGCCCGTGGACGTACCTCGGCTCGGCTCTCTTCGCGGAGATTGCCGCGCGTCATGGGGCCACTGTCCGCATCAAGCCGACGAAGTACGGCGAGGTCTTCTCGAAGACGGGCGGGCTGCCGTTGCCGAAGCGCTCGCCGGAGCGTCGCGCCTATCGCATGATGGAGCTCAAGCGCTGGCGCGACTATCGGAACGTGCCGATCAATCTCGAGCCGAAGCATTTTCCTTCCGATGAGGCGCTTGGCAGCCGCCTCGTCATCGCCGCTGAATTGCAGGGCAAGGACGCCTGCCGTCTCGCGCAGGAACTCGGCCGGTCGATCTGGGAGCTCGAGGGCAACCTCGGCGATGAGGCCGTCGTCGCAGAAGCCGCCAAGCGCGCTGGGCTCGATGCGGCGGCGATCCGCAAATCGGGGCCGTCGGACGCGGAACTTGATGAGATCCACAGCAGGAACACCGCCGAAGCGCTGCATCGTGGTGTTTTCGGTGCGCCGAGCTACGTCTTGCCGTCAGGCGAGTTCTTTTGGGGCCAGGACCGGCTCGAGTTCCTCGATCGCGCGCTGGCCAAGCGCTAGCAGTTCCCGGCTCCGGTAGGCGCGGGATTTGCGGTACGTGCGCCTGCGTCGCCGCAGAGCGTGATCGCGAGAGCGCCGTCCAATGCCATGACGGCCTGTGGAGCCGTGTTGGGAATGAGCAGCCGGTTCTCCGCGCTGAGGCACAGCGCAAGGTTGGCCATGACCAGCAGCAGCGCGAGGCAGGCCGGCATTTCCAGTGTCGACATGATGTTTCTCCCGGTGCACGTGACCCACAATCTATGATTGCATGAATTTCAAGAAGCATCTTAAGCGTGCGGAGCATCGGTTAGCGGCCTGTTCCTGAAATGCTTAGCATTTAAGGGATCCCGGCGTTGGTGCGCGGGTTTTGCAAGAGGCGTGACCGCCGGCGCTTTGCGTGCGACAGGTGGGGCATCGCTGCCATATTTTCAGGAGTGCCGATGCAGCTCATCGTCCGGGCGAACGATCCAGTCCTCATCAGCTTCGTCGAAGCCCTGTTCCGAGAAGCCGGCATCGCCGTGTACATCGCCGATACGCACATGAGCATCACGGAAGGCTCGATCGGCGTATTTCCGCGACGTGTGCTCGTCCTCGCAGAAGACTGGCCGCGCGCGGCTCAGATCCTGGAGGAAGCCGACCTCGGTCAATGGATCGTCCGCGAAGGCCTGCGACAGGGCTCGACATCCTCCGATAGCGAGTCATGAGTACGGACGACATATTCACAACCGATGCCTTCCTCGGCGGCGCCCTCGAAATCTTGCAGCCTTCTCGGGGCTACCGTGCGGGTCTCGATGCCGTTTTGCTGGCCGCTGCCTGTGGTGTCGGCGTTGGTGATCAAGCGCGTGTCCTGGACGCAGGCGCTGGCGTCGGCGTTGCAGGGCTCTGCGTGGCGTGTCGTGTGCCCAATGCGCACGTTACGCTCGTCGAGCGTGAGCCTGCACTCGCGGCGCTCGCCCGCCAGAATGCCAACCGCAATGGGCTCGACGCGCGCGTTCGCGTTGTCGAGCTCGACATTGCGGAGGGCGGCGCCGGCATCAATCGCTCTCGCGAGGCCGATACGGGCATGAACGCGGGCGCGTTCTCGCACGTCATCGCCAACCCGCCCTACTTTACGGAAGGACGTGGAACACGCTCGCCGGCTGATCTCAAGGCAGCATCGCATGAGATGGCGGATGGCGCGCTCGAACAGTGGTGCCGCTTTCTCGCAACCGCGGCAGCGAGCAATGGCGTCGTTACGGTGATCCATCGTGCTGACGCTTTGGGTGCGCTCCTTCAAGGCCTCGGTCGCCGCTTCGGAGGGCTCCGCGTGCTGCCGCTCCACCCGCGTGCAGGCGCGGAAGCGCACCGCGTCATCGTCCAGGGACGCAAGGGCAGCCGCGCGCCGCTCAGCCTCCTTACGGGAATTGCGCTGCACGGCGAGGGCAACGCCTTCGTCCCGGCTCTCGATGCCGTGCTCCGCCATGGTGCGTCGCTGGATTGGTGAGCAGCCGATACGTTGCCAGACGCTTGGCCGCATCATCGAGAGACGCTATGGTTGTGGGGACGGCGGCGCTCCCCTGTGCCCCGCGCCTCGGCGCCTCCGGCGCCAGCTCGTTCAATCCAAACCGGGAAGGATTAAGCATCATGGCCATCAAGGTCGGTGACAAGCTGCCGGACGCGACGTTCAACACGATGAGCTCGGAAGGCCCGAAGTCCATGACGACGGCCGATGTATTCGGCGGCAAGAAGGTCGTCCTGTTCGCGGTGCCGGGCGCGTTCACGCCGACGTGCCACAACACGCATCTGCCCGGCTTCATTCAGATGGCTGGCGACATCAAGTCCAAGGGCATCGACGCAATCGCCTGTGTGTCCGTCAACGACGTCTTCGTCCTCAATGCCTGGGCGAAAGAGACGGGCGCTGCCGACAAGATCCTGTTCCTTGCCGATGGCTCGGCGGACTTCACGAAGAAGATCGGCCTGGAGTTCGATCTCACCGCTCGTGGCCTCGGCGTCCGTTCGCGGCGCTATTCGATGGTCATCGAGGACGGTGTCGTGAAGTCGATCAACCTCGAGGAAGGTGCGGCGGTCGACAAGTCGAGCGCGGCGACGGTCTGCGGGATGCTCTGAGCCGCGAGCCGAGCAGCTTGAATCGAAACGGCCGGGTTCGCCCCGGCCGTTTTTTTTTGTTGGCTTATGCCGATGACTGCGTGGATCGCTAACCTGATTTTCGCTTCCAGCGCTCGGTGAGCGTGCCGATCACGCCCTTCGGCATGTAGATGATGAAGAGCACCAGCAGCAGGCCGTAGATGAAGGTATCGAGCGCCAACGCGCTCTGGCCGAGCAGCTTGCTCAGCGTTTCGGAGCCGCGCAAACCGACGCGGAGCGTCTCGGCGAGTACCTGCGTGAAGACGGCGCCGAAGGTCGGTCCGAACAGCGACCAGATTCCACCTGCGATCACGGCGAAAACGATGTTGAGTGAGACGCCGAGGCCGGCGATCGTATCGGGGCCGATGTACATCTGATACTGCCCGTAGATCGCGCCGCCGAACGCGCACATGGCCGAGGAGAGCGCCGTAATCTTGAGCTTCTCGCGCGTGACGTTGATGCCGACCGAGGCGGCGGCGTCCTCGTCTTGCGAGGCGGCATCGAGCGCGTAGCGGTCCATGCTCCGGTCGACCTTCACCCAGATGATGAGGCCGATGAGCCAGACGGCGAGCACGATATAGTATGCAAGCGTGCGGTTTGGCTCGAACTGGAAGGCGTAGAGCGACAGGCCATCGCCATAGCGCGCTGGTTGCGTTCCGAGCGAGCCGCCCGTCCAGTCGCGCAGCCCGACGATGCACAGGCGAACGAATTCGGTGAAGGCGAGCGTCAGCAGTGCGAAGTAGTGGCCCGTGATCCGCATGCGAAAACACGGATAGCCGATGAGAATGCCCGCGATCGTTGCCACGAGCATGGCGACGGGAATGCCGATCCACGGCGTGATTCCGCCGAAGTTCCAGAGCATCACGGTGACGTAGGCGCCGATACCCGTGAAGGCGCCGTGTCCGAGGGATGTGAGCCCAAAACGGCCCATCATCGACCAGCCCGTATAGATGAATGCCCAGATCAGGATCTGGATCACGAGGTGCAAGTAATAACGATCCGTCCCGGGGAAGATCTGCTTGACGATGAGCGGCAGCACCAGCAGGACGGCAAGCCCGATCGCCCAGGCAATGTGCTTTTGGGTGATCATGACTTGGCTCCAAACAGGCCCTGCGGCCGGACGAAAATGACGAGCATGAAGAACAGGAAGGCGATCGCGTAGCCCCATTCGGTGGCGACGCACGAGCCGCCGATGGTGATGAATTGGGCGATGATGAAGGCTGCGACGAAGCCGCCGACCATATTGCCGAGGCCGCCGAGCACACAGATCATGAAGACGAGCGGGCCGAACTGCAGGCCGATCTGCGGATAGATGTCATACTGCAGGACCATCAAGCACGCGGCGAGGCCGGCAAGACCGCCGCCGATCGCCGAAGTTGCGAGATAGACCTTCTTCTGGTCGACGCCCATGAGCGGCATGATCTGGCGATCCTGCGAGATCGCGCGGATCGCCGTGCCGATGTAGGTACGCGTGAGGAACTGCCAGAGCAAGATCATCGCCCCGAGCGCGACGGCGAACGTGATGATGCGGCTCCAGGCGAAGCTCATGTCGCCGAAATTCACCGAGCCGAGCCGAATGCCGAGGTTGCGGAACTCGATGCCGAACGCCATCGTCGCCGCGGCCTGGAGGAGAAACAGGACGCCGCCTGTCACGAGGAGCTGGTTGATCGGCGGCTGATCGAGCACGGGCCGGATGACCAGATAGTGCAGAACCGCGCCGCATACAGCAACGAGGCCGATGCCCATCAGAAATGCGAGCGGTAAAGGCACGCCCATCTGCTGAACGAAGAAGAAGATCGCGTACATGCCGACCATCACGAGCTCGGCGTAGCAGATCCACACGACGTCGATGACGCCGAAAATGAGGTTGAGCCCGAGCGCCAGGAGAGCGAGCAATCCGGCCAGCAGCACACCATTGAGCAGCGCTTCGACAAAGAAGATGTCGAGCGAGCAATCGAGACTTGAGAAAAACCCGAACATTCGCTTCTCCCCTCGCAGCCCGTACCCAGTACCGGCCGCCAACCCCGTCACGTGCCCTGCGCGGGCAATCAAATTCCCATGTACGCCTTGCGAATGTCGTCGCTCGAGGCGAGCTCGGCAGAGCTGCCGGACTGCACGATGCGCCCGACCTCGAGGAGGTAGGCGCGATCGGCGACCTTCAGAACCTGCGAGACGTTCTGCTCCACGATCAGGACCGTATAGCCCTCGGAGCGGATGCGCCGGACGAGCTCGAACACCTGCTGGACGATGACCGGCGCGAGGCCCATCGACGGCTCGTCGAGCAGCACGAGCTTCGGCTTGCTCATGAGCGCGCGCGCGATGGCGCACATTTGCTGCTCGCCGCCGGACATGGTGCCCGCGAGCTGTGCGCGGCGCTCCTTGAGGCGAGGAAAGAGGTCGTACACGTAGGCGAGACGATCGGCGAAATGGGCGCGCGCAGACGGGATGAAGGCGCCGAGGCGGAGATTGTCCTCGACCGAAAGCCGCGGAAACAGTCGCCGATTTTCGGGAACATGGGCGATCCCGAGTTCGATGATTTTGTGTGGCGGCGTCGTGCGCAGATCCGTGCCTTCCATGGTCATGGTGCCCGCGGATGCCGGCAGCATCCCCGAGATGACACGCATGAGCGTGGTCTTGCCGGCACCGTTGGCACCGATAACGGCGACCGCTTCGCCTGCGTTGACTTGCATCGAGATGCCGAACAGGGCCTGGAATGCTCCGTAGCCAGCATCGACGTTCTTGAGGTCCAGCATTTGAGCCCTAGTGTCCCGATTCCGAAGTTCGCTTGACCTCGATGCTGGCGTCCCGAGCGAACTTCGGAATCAAAAGGGACGCTAGAAACATAGATTCGCTCGTGTGGTTCAGATCGAGAAACTCGCTCGATACCGTGCCGCGAGATCTGGCGAATTTCTCGATCATCACACGAGCCCTAGTGTCCCGTTTCGCCGAGGTACACCTCGACGACGCGCTTGTCCGTTTGCGCATCGGCGGGCTTGCCGTCGAAGATTTTCTCGCCATGGTCGAGCACGACGACACGGTCGACGACACGCATCAGTACGCCCATGATGTGCTCGACCCACACGATGGTGATGCCCTTTTCCTTGCGGATGCGCTCCAGCATGTCCGCGGCCTGATCCATCTCGCCGTGATCGAGGCCGTTGAGGCTTTCATCGGCGAGCAGGAGGCGTGGGCCGGTTGCGAGCGCGCGGGCAAGCTCGAGCTTTTTCAGAGACGCCGCCCCAAGACCATCCGTTGATGAAACGGCGTCGGTCGGCAGGCCGACCATGGCGAGCGACTCCTCGGCCTTGGCCCAGCATTGCGCGCGCGATAGGTGCGCGTTGGAGCCGAAGTGTGCGGAGAGCGCGACGTTCTCGAGAAGCGAAAGATTGCGAAAGGGACGCGGTATTTGGAATGTCCGCGCTATCCCCTTGTGGCAAACTTGGTTCGCCTTCAGGCCGCCGATCTCGCCGCCCTCGAACTTCACGCTGCCAGTGGTCGGCGTATACATGCCGGCAATGCAGTTGAAGGTCGTGCTCTTGCCCGATCCGTTCGGTCCGATGAGGCCGAGGATTTCTCCTTCCGCGACATCGAACGATACGTTGCTTACGGCGGTGAATCCGCCGAACTGCTTGGTTAGACCATCTACTTTGAGCATCGCCATCCGCGGGTGCCGCTTAATCTGCCGAGAGTGAAGGCGTGGGCAAAAGGATGCCTCATCGCTGCCGCTGGTTGAGCTGGCGACAGCGATGAGGCACTAACGCGTCGGATCAGCGCGCGTAGGCGTGGCCCTTTGGGAAGGGCAGCACCGGATCGACGGTTTTCAAGTTCGACGGCCAGGCGATCTTCGTCACGCCGTCGATGTACTGCATGACGACCGGGCTGGAGCGCTCGTTCTGGCCCGACATCTGATGGCCGGGGGGGAAGAACTTGACGCCATAGCCCTGGATTGTGCCGCCATCCGGAATATCGGTCTCGAGCGCCGCTTTGCGGAGTGCTTCCGGGTCGAAGCCGCCGTGCTTCTTGATGGCGCGGGGCAGCACGTCGGTGAGGAAGATCCACTGCTGATTGAAGCCCATGGAGGCGTGCGGCGGGACCTCGCTGACTTTAGTCTCGGCCTTGTAGCGTTTGACCATTTCAGCGGTTACATCGCCCATTCCCGACGCGAGCGTCTTCGGGTCGAGGAGCTGGGCGGCGACCGGATCGACGTTGTAGAAGTAGTTCACGTCGCCCTTGAAGGTCTCGATCAGCTTGTCGATCTGGCCGTAGCCTGCGCCGTGGCCGATCAGGGCGTCGAACTTCAGGCCGGCTTCCTTCGACTGACGCAGGAAGAGCGTGATGTCCGGGTTGTAGCCCGTGTGAAGGATGACATCCGGCCGTGCGCGGCGAAGCTTGGTCACCAGCGCAGAAAGATCGGTCGACGTTGCTGCGTAGCCTTCCTTGTGCGCGATCTGGATGCCAAGTTCCTTGCACCTGGCCTCGTTACCAGAAGCAACGCCGGTGCCATACGGACCATCCTCGTAGAGGATCGCGACTTTGATGTCCTTAGGATCCTTTTTCAGCTTCGTCTTGGCATTTTCTGCGATGAAGTCGCACGACGCCGCGCCGAACTGGTCAGAATGGACCTGCGAGCGGAAAACGTACTGAAGCTTCTTGTCCTTCAGCACCGCCGACGCGACGCAGACGTTGGCCCACATGAACTTCTTGGCGGCGTCGACCTTGGCAGCCATGGGTACGCAGTGCGCGGACGAGAAGACGCCCATCAGCACGTCGACCTTGACTTCGTTCAGCAGTCGCTCGGCCTCGTTGATCGCGACGTCGGTTTTCGACTGGGCATCGGCATACGTCGCGACGATCTTGTGTCCTTCGACGCCGCCGCGCTCGTTGATCATGTCGACGGCGATCTTGGTCGCGATCGCAGCCGGCAGCGAGCCGCCACCGGCGAATGGGCCGGTGTAGTCGTAGATGATGCCGAGCTTGACTTCCTTCTGGGCAGCGGCGGGCAGGCTGGCGCCCACGACAAGCCCAATCGCTGCTGCGGCGCCCGCAGCAGACTTCAAGAATTTCATGGTGGTCTCTACTCCCTAGGTGAGTTTGCTCGGTTGAATCCGATGTTCCTCGTTGGCCCGTACACTGGAGAAGGATGCCCCCGAATGTCAATTCCTTTCACAGGCGAGATAACCGCCCTCCCGACATTGATATCCGCTCCCGCTGCTGGAATTTCGGGTGCTTAGTGCCGACGAAAGTCGCGGCGCAATCGGGTGGTACGGGCGGTCCTGCTCGGATATACCTTGCGCGGGAGATGAAGCGGTCCCGGCGGGACGCGGTGGACGCGCGAGAAGGATTGGATGCAGGACAAGCTGTCGAGGTCAGCGCCCGAGGGGGGGGCTTCCGGCGAGGAGCCGGTGCGGCCTTTGGCTGCGGAGGCGGCGGAGGTTCACCGTTGGCGCGTCGGCGCGCGACTGCGGAACTACTTCCTGACCGGCCTCGTCGTCGTCGGTCCCGTCACCATCACGATCTACATCGCCTGGTACGTCATCAATATCGTCGACCGCTGGGTGAAGCCGTACATCCCGCACTTCTACAACCCGGACACCTATCTGCCTTTTGCCGTGCCCGGCATCGGGCTCGTGTTCGCGATCCTCATGCTGACGATGATCGGGGCGCTGGCGGCAAACCTGCTCGGCCGCTCGCTCATCAGCGCCGGCGAGATGATGCTCGACCGCACGCCCATCGTGCGCAACGTCTACCGGGCCCTCAAGCAGATCTTCGAGAGTGTCGTCAGCGTATCGGCCCCCGAGCAGGCCTTCCAAAAGGTCGGCCTGATGGAGTTCCCGTCACCGGGCATATGGTCGATCGTTTTCGTGACGGGTGAAGCTGCCCGACAGATTTCCACGTTGAAGCCGCAGGACGACCTGATCAGCGTGTTCATGCCGACGGGAATGCTGCCGCCCACGGGGTTCGTCTGCTTTGTGCCGCGCGCGACGGTTACCATCATCGGCATGAGCGTCGAGGACGCCGCGAAGATCATTATCTCCGCTGGCATGGTCAATCCGGAGACGCAGGCGCGTTTGCGCGAGTTGCGCGAAAAGGCCGGCGCCACGGATGACGCCAATCCGCCACGCGCGTAGGTCGTTATGCTGCATCAGCGCTGATGCCGAGGTAGGCATCGAAAACCGACCAGAAATGCTGTCTGATCGTGTCGTTCTCCTGCAGGATCTCATGCTCCGACTGAGATATGGGGACGTGCACGCCAATCTTGAGGCGGCTCGCGAAAGTCTCGATTGCGCGTGATGAGACGATCCGATCGTTAGCGGCACTGAAGAGCAGCAGGGGCACCTGAACGCTCCTGGCGAAGGCCGGATCCATCACATGCGCGCATGAGCGGTACGCCGCCCGCGTCCAGCCGTCCGTCGGATATCCGAGCGCAAGCTCGGGTGCGGCTTCGACGACCTGGCGATTGCGCATGTAGCGCTCGCGATCCGAGGTGAGTGGATTGCCCTCGAACGGCATCATCTCGGCGGGCTGATCCGAGCCCGTCGGCACATAGCGCGTCGATTGCCCGAGCAGGCAGGCGGTTTCGACAAAGATGCGCGCCAGATTGCCGGGAACCCGCGCCTTGTCCGCGATGATCTCGAACATCGGCGCGCATAGAACGATGCGATCGAACCACGAGTCCGGCGCGATCGAATGCCGGGCCAGTATGTTGCCGCCCATGGAGTGGGCGAGCGCGTAGTAGGGCCGCGGGCACTCGGGCAGCACCACCTGCTGCATGAAAACCGCCAGATCCTGATCGAATTCCTTGAAGTCCCGGATATGGCCTTTGCGGCGGTCGGCCAGCGGTCGATGCGAGCCACCCTGCCCGCGCCAGTCATGAATGGCGACCGCAAAACCGCGGCGCCGTAGGTCTGCGATGACTTCGAAATACTTCTCGATGTATTCGCCTCGGCCCGAGAATACGCAGACCGTTCCGCGCGCGGGGCCGCGCGTCGCATTCCAGCGCGCAAAGCGCAGGGGCGCGCCGTCATAGCCGGCAAAGTCGCCGCTGACGGCACCGCTCGGGACCGGGTTCTTCGCAAGCGAGACCAGGGTCATGGATCACCGGCTGTGAGTGAGTATGGAGGTGAACGGATCGCGAATCAGAACT
>JAEYYJ010000329.1 GCA_023430845.1 Pseudomonadota bacterium | reverse complement strand
ACGGCACGCCGAAAGGCGGCATCACGAAGCCCGCGGCAATATCTACGATGTCGCTCGCGACGGCCGATGCTGTAGCGCGCGCGCCGGCACCCGGCCCGACGAGCAGAAGGCTGCCCGCGAAATCCGCGTCGAGCGAGACGGCGTTGGTGACCCCCGATACGCCGGCAATGGCTGCGTCCACGGGGATCATGACTGGCGTGACGCGGCTCTCGATGCCGCTCTCGGTGAGTGTCGCGACACCGAGCAGCTTGATGCGATAGCCGAGTTCGTCCGCGGCATCGATGTCGGCGTCCGTGATCGTTTGGATGCCCTCGATGTGGATCTGGTCGAAGGCGACGCGCGTACCGAACACGAGGCTTGTCAGCAGCGTAAGCTTGTGCGCGGCGTCGAAGCCGCCGATGTCGAATGTCGGATCGGCCTCGGCATATCCCTTGGCCTGCGCTTCCCGCAGCACATCGGCGAAGGGCAGGCGCTCCTCCTGCATCTTGCTCAGGATGTAATTGCAGGTGCCGTTGAGGATGCCGGATACGCGGTGCACCTGGTTGCCGACCAGCGCCTCGCGCACGGTCTTGATGGCAGGAATGCCGCCCGCGACAGCAGCCTCGAAATTCAGCGCCACGCTGTGCTTCTCGGCGAGCTGCGCAAGCTCGAAGCCGTGATGAGCGAGGAGCGCCTTGTTGGCGGTGACGACGTGCTTGCCGGCGGCCAGCGCCGCTTCCACCGCGCGCTTTACGACGCCGTCCTCGCCACCGATCAGCTCCACGAAGCAGTCGATGGCGGGATCTGTCGCCAGAGCCACGGGATCGTCCACCCAGCGGATGCCTTCGAGCGACACGCCACGGTCCTTCGTACGGTCGCGTGCCGATACGGCGACGACCTCGACTGGCCGGTGAAGCTGGTCGGCGAGCTTGGTGCCATGCGCCTTGAGGAGCTGGATGAGGCCAGCACCGACAGTGCCGAGGCCGGCAACGCCGAGTTTGAGGGGATCACGTGTGGTCATGGGGCGTTCCGGCGCGTGGGTTGTCGTGGGTGGTGACGGCTGCAGGCGCAACTCGGGCGGTCCCCGGGGTGTCAGCGGCCGCGGTCTCTTAACACGCGAGGCTGCTGGGGTCGATGCGGTCCGGAGGCTGAGACTGGGCCTGCGGAAGGCCTCCCAAAAAAAAATCAACGGGGCTTTGAACCACTTTCGAGGTCGCCGCGACAGACCAGGCAAGTGGCGGTTGTTCCCGCCGCCGGAAATCGCATCAACACACCACGCCCTGAGGAGAAGTCGTCATGTCGATCAAGTCCACCATCATCAAGTCCGCCACCCTCGCCGCCCTCTCGCTCGCCGTCATCGGCAGCAGCGGCCTCGCCTCGTCCCAGGCCGAAGCCGGTCACAAGCACAAGCATTTCGGCAAGATCGGTGTCGGCATCATGCTCGGCGCGCCGATTGTCTACGGCGGCTATGGCTACGGCTATCACGGCTACCACGTTCGCCGCTGCGGCTGGCTGTACCGCAAGGCCGTGAACACCGGCAGCAAGTATTGGTGGAACCGCTTTCATCAGTGCCGCCACGACTGGTAAGTCCTGCGGCTTCCCCCTGCTGATGAAAAGTCCCGATGCAGTCCCCCGCTGCATCGGGACCAACTTTTTATGAGCGCCGCGTCTCCTTCACAGGCAGCATGAAGATGAGACCGCCGATGAGGAAAAGCGCCGTCGTTGCGATGCCCCACCGCTGACTACCCGTTGCCGTCGTCACGATGGCAATCGCCAGAGGGGCGGCAAACGCCGTCGCCTTCCCGGAGAAAGCGAAGAGGCCGAAGTACTGCGTCATGCGTTCGGGCGGTGCGAGGCGCGCGAGCAGGGATCGGCCGGCGGCCTGCACAGGGGCTGCCACAAGTCCGATGAGGATCGCGAAGAACAGGAAGATTTGCTCGCCCTGTGACGAGAACGCGCCCGAGCCCGGCGCCTTTTCCGCGATCGGCACGACGAAGAGCACACTGCCCTTGTCGACGGAAAGAATGCCGAAGAAGCCGATCAGCAGGATCACAATCGAGCCGACGATGACGGTCTTGGCGCCTACGCGATCATCGAGCAGGCCGCCGATGACGGCGCCGATCGCGCCCGTACCGGCGAGAATGATGCCGAAGAGACCGAGATCGAACGTGCGCCAGCCGAATACCGAAGCGCCATAGATGCCGCCAAAAACGAAGATTGCCGCCAGCCCGTCCGCGTAAAGCATCCGCGCGATGAGCATCCAGAGGATGTTGCGATCGTCTTTCGGCAGGTTGCGGACTGTTTTCCAGAGCGATTGGAGCGCATCGCGGATCGGGCTTTCGGAGGCAGCTTTCAAGGGCTGCCGGTTATCCGGCACGAACAGGAAAAACGGGATGACGAACAGGATGAACCACGCCGCACACAGCGGCCCGACAAGACGATCGCCCTCGCGGCTTACCTGATCGAGGCTCAGGATCGGGTCCATGCCGAGCATGGTCTTGCCGCTCGACGGATCCGTGACGATGAAGCCCGCAACGAGCGCGAGACTGACGAGGCCGCCCGCATAGCCGAGCCCCCAGGCAATGCCGGACAGCCGCCCGAGCTGATCCTTGCGCACGAGCGTCGGCATGATCGCGTTGTTGAAGACGGCGGCGAACTCGGCGCCCGCGAAGGCCAGCGCGTAGCCCGCGAGCACGAGGAAGAACATCGGGCCCTGCAGCTTCGGCGTCGCGAACCAGAGCAGGCAGAGGCCGGTCACCAGCATGATGCCGAAGAGCGCGATCCAGGGTTTGCGCCGGCCGCCGCTGTCGGCGACAGCGCCGAGAAGCGGGCTGCCGATCGCCACGATCGCGCCGGCGAATGCCGCAGCATAGCCCCATGCGGCCTGGCCCTGGCTTGGATCGGAGACGACGACGTTCGCGAAGTAGGGGGCAAACAGGAAGGTTTGCACGAGCGTGTAGAAGGGCTGGCCGGCCCAGTCGAACATCGCCCAGCCCGCGAGTGCGGATGGCGGCGCCGTGGTACCGGTCGCCGCGACATTGGTGGCCATGCGTGAGTTCCCCGCGGAGGCGCCGCCCCCTGCGGGCATCCAAGGTCACAGGATGCCCGCGGGAGGCCGTAAGCTCAAGCCCCCGGTCCGACGTGCGACATATTCCCAGGCTCAGGCGGTGGTGCGCGCGAGATCGCCGAGGCGGGTAGCCGCGACCATGAGACGCGCAGGTGTCAACGGGCCGCTGGTTCCGAGATCGGCAAGTGCCGCAGCGACGCGCCCGATCTCGCCCGAATGTTGCTCGCTCCAGCGCGCGTGGGCATCGTCGCCCGATGAGGCAAGTATGCCGAGCGTGATCTGGCGGCGCGCTTCGAGCAAAGCCTGCTCGGC
>JAEYYJ010000307.1 GCA_023430845.1 Pseudomonadota bacterium | reverse complement strand
CTGCACTGGCTAAAGCTGCGCATCGCCTTCTGGAGATCGTCGACGCTACGCCCGCCGCGACCAACAGTTCGGGGACGCCACAGCAAAAAATGGGGGACGCTCTGCGCGAGATCGAGGCGGTGCGGCGCGAGATCGGTGCGATCGCCCTCCACCCCGGGAGCTTCGAAACGATCGTCGCGGGATTGACGAAGAGCCATCGTGCGGGCCGCAAGGCGCTGGCTCGTGCGCTCGAAACGCCCGAAGACGATGAAACCCTTCACGATTTGCGAAAGTCGGCGCAGGCTTACTGGCGCCAGATGATCCTCGTCCAGCACGCTTGGCCGGAAGCCTGCCTGGCGCGAGCGGCCGCGGCAAAGCTTGTCGCCGACCTGCTCGGGCAGGATCACGATATTGCGCTTCTGGATGGTATGCTCGCTGGTCCGGATGGCCAAGTTCTCTCGGCAGCGGATCGTCGGGCGCTCTTGCGCCACTGCAAGGCGCGCCACGATGAGCTCAGGGCGGAGGCTATGCCCAAAGCTCAGCTACTCTTTGTTGAAAAGTCTGATCAGCTCGGCGCCCGCATTCAATCCTTGTGGGAGGCGGCGCAGCGGGCCGATCGCACCCGCTCTCACGCGGCGGACAAGAACGAGGTCCCCGCCGTCCGTCGTTCGTCTTGAACGTCACCAGCATGGCCGATTTGTGCTTTTGTCGCGCATGACGGGCATGAGCGCGCGCCGAGAGACAGCGGAGTGGGAATCCACTATACCGGCCCTCGATTGAGGGCCGACGTACCTGCCTGCGCTCTCGGGGGCCTCCCAGGTCGTGACATCCGAAGCCACACAAACTGCTCCGGTCGGGCGGCGTCGCACTCTGATTGCGATCGCTGGCCTCGGCGCAACGCAGATCATCGGCTGGGGAACGACGTTCTCGAGCCTCACCATATTCGGCACCACGATCGGCAGCGATCTCGGCCTGTCGCGCGAGACGGTCTTCGGCGGTATCACGATGATGCTGCTGGCGAGTGCGCTGGTCGCGACGCGGGTCGGGCGGTACGCGGACCGGCATGGTGCCCGTCCGGTCATGATGACCGGCTCGCTGCTGGTCACGCTGTCCCTGATCGCATTGGCCTTCACTCAGGGCGTCGTGACGTACCTGCTCGCCTGGACGCTGGTCGGTATCGCCATGCCGATGATGCTGGCGAACACCGCGCTCGTCGGGCTCGTGCAAATCGTCGGCAGCAATGCGCGCCAAGCCATTACCGGCCTCATGCTGCTCAGCGGGTTGACTGGTACGGTCTTCCTACCCCTGAACGCGTTTCTCATTGCTCAAGTCGGTTGGCGCAATGCTTATCTATGCTTCGCACTTCTGCATCTGCTCGTCTGCCTGCCGATCCACGCGCTGATCCTGCGGCGTGAGGCGCCCGAGCACACGAGTGCGCAGCGCGCAGCGGCTGACAGGACGATGGATGGCCTGCTGCCTCCGGAGAAGCGGTTCAAGGCCTTCGTCATGCTGACGATCTGGTCCTGCACCGAAGGGCTCATCGTCTGGGGCCTCTATATGCAGATCATCGACGTCTTCAAGGGCATGGGGCTAACTGCAGTCGCCGCCGTAGCCGTATGGGCGGCGGTCGGGCCGGCGCAGGCATCAGCGCGCCTCGGTGAGCTCATGTTCGGCGGGCGCTACTCGATCCTGACGACGGCGCTGCTTTCGGCCGGTCTGAGCTGCGGTAGCTTCTTTCTCATTCTTCCGTTCAGCAGCTCGGTCATGACGGCTGCAGCCTTCGCGATCTGCCTCGGTCTCGGACACGGCTTCTACGCCATTGCGCGCAATACGCTACCGCTGACGCTCTTCGGCGTACGCGAGTACGGCACATACCTCGGGCGCATGATGCTGCCGCAGAGCATCGTGAACGCGGTAGCACCGATCCTTTTCGCGACGATGATCTCGCGTTTCGATCCCGCGAGCGCGTTGTGGTTTGCGGCCGCTGCGGCCTTTGTGGGCTTCATGGCGGTCCTGATGCTCGTGCGCACCTGCCGCTCGTAGGATGCCATGGACCACCTAGCCCCAGCCCTTTAGGCAAGCCGAACGACGGCACTTGATTTGTGCTGCAACCCACTGCCTCAATGATAGCGTGCGCCTTCCACGGATCTGACGAGGAACATCCATGGCAAATCAGGACAAGAGCGGCAGTCCAGCCGCCATCGTTACGGGTGCGGGCTCGGGCATCGGCCAGGCAACGACCACGCTCCTGCTCGAGCGCGGATGGAGCGTCGCTGCTGTCGATCTTCAGATCAGCGCACTGGCTGAGCTGGAAGGCAGACATTCCGGCGAGCACCTGCTCGTGCGCGCCTGCGATGTGACGGATGAAGCTCAGGTCGCAGCTGTCGTCAATGAGGCCGCCACGAGATTCGGCCGTATCGACGGCGCCGTCAACTCGGCCGGCATGGCGGCCGACAAGCATGTGTTCGATACATCCGCCGAACTCTTCCGGAAGATCCTGGACGTCAACGTGGTCGGCACGTTCCTGATCGGGCGCGAAGCTGCACGCTACATGGCGAAGGCGGGTCGCGGTGCGATCGTCAATGTCGCCTCGATCTCGGGCATCCGTGGATCGAAAGGGCGCTCGGCCTACGGTGCGTCGAAGGGTGCCGTCGTCATTCTCACGCAGGTCATGGCGAACGATCTCGCGCCGCATGGCATCCGCGTGAATGCTGTCGCGCCGGGGCCCGTCGAGACGCCGATGGTCAAGGCACTGCACACCGCGGCTGACCGTGAGCTATACAAT
>JAEYYJ010000305.1 GCA_023430845.1 Pseudomonadota bacterium | reverse complement strand
TGCTGCCGCTGGTCGAAAAGCTCGGGTTCGACAAGGTCTGGTTCGGCATTCTGGTCGCGGTGAACTTGCAGACGGCGTGGCTCTCACCGCCTGTGGCGCTCTCCGCCTACTTCCTGAAAGGCGTCGTCCCGCAATGGTCGTTGGTCGACATCTACAAGGGCATGATGCAGTTCATGTGCCTGCAGGTGCTGGGCCTTATCATCGTGATCATCTTCCCGGCCGTCGCGCTGTGGCTTCCGGAAGTGCTTTACGGGCGCTGACACAACTCTGGATGACCGATGTGCCCTAAAGCCTTGACTTTTAGGGGCGAAAGGCGCCATCGATCCGTCCGAAACGCGTCCCATACTTAAAATGTATACTTTCGGAGGACGTCCTGATCGGGCTCGTGCTGCAACCACGGTCCGTCATGCGCGTTTCCCACGAGGAACCAATCGAAATGATGCTGCCGAAGCCCCGCCCAGACCTCCAGCCCAATACCCTCGCGTTCGAACAGCTCCCGCTGGTCAAGCCGACCGGTTTTCGCGAGTACGACGCGCGTTGGCTCTTTCCCAACGAGATCAACCTCATGGGCCTCAATGCCATGGGGCTCGGGCTCGCGGCGCTGTTTCGTCGCCGCGGCGTACCGCTGCGCATTGTCACCGGCCACGACTACCGCTCTTATTCGGCATCCGTGAAGCAGGCGCTGATCAACGGCCTTCTCGCGGGCGGCGCCGAGGTTCACGACATCGGCCTTGCCCTCTCGCCCATGGCGTACTTCGCGCAGTTCGAACTCGACGTGCCGGGCGTTGCCATGGTCACCGCGAGCCACAACGACAATGGCTGGACCGGCATCAAGATGGGCCTCGCGCGGCCCCTCACATTTGGTCCCGACGATATGACCGAGCTGAAGAACATCGTGCTCAATGGCGAGTACGATGCGCCGGGCGGCGGTCGCTATATTTTCGTGCCCGATATGGCCGAGCGCTACATGAAGGCGCTCTCAGATCGCCCGAAACTCAAGCGTCGGCTCAAGGTCGTATGCGCGTGCGGCAACGGCACGGCGGGCGCCTTCGCACCGAAGGTGCTGGAGGCCGTAGGCTGCGAGGTCGTGCCGCTCGACTGCGATCTGGACTACACATTCCCGCGCTACAATCCGAATCCCGAAGATCTAGAGATGCTGCACGCCATGAGCGCGGCAGTGCTCGAGCATAAGGCGGATGTAGGCCTCGGCTTCGACGGCGACGGCGACCGCTGCGGCGTGGTCGACAACGAGGGACACGAGATCTTTGCCGACAAGGTCGGCGTCATGCTCGCGCGTGACATCTCGGCCATTCACCCGAACGCGGTCTTCGTCGCCGACGTCAAATCGACGGGCCTTTTCCTCACCGATCCCGTTCTCCAGAAGAACGGCGCGAAGGCGCTCTACTGGAAGACCGGCCACTCCTACATGAAGCGTTACACACACGAGCAGAAGGCGCTCGTCGGCTTCGAGAAATCCGGCCACTTCTTCTTCCAGCCGCCGCTCGGTCGCGGCTACGACGATGGCCTCGTCGCGGCGCTCGCGGTGTGTGACATGCTTGAGCGGAGTCCCGACAAGACCATGGCAGACCTCCAGCGCGATCTGCCGAAGACGTGGCAGTCCCCGACCATGTCGCCGCATTGCGCCGATGAGACGAAGTACGGCATCGTCGAGCAGATCGTGCAAGCCTACCAGGATGCTGCCGCCAAGGGCGAAAAGGTTGCCGGCCAATCCATTCGCGATCTCATCACCGTGAACGGCGTGCGCGTCGTGCTCGAAGACGGTACCTGGGGCCTCGTGCGCGCTTCCTCGAACAAGCCGGAACTGGTCGTGGTGGTGGAAAGCCCGACGTCCGAGGCGGCACAGCGCGCCATCTTCGCGGATATCGACGGGCGTCTGCGCAAATTCCCCGAGGTCGGCGAATACAATCAGAAGATCTGAGCAGCGCCTAAAGACCAAGCTGCGCAGGTCACAAATTCGTGCTCTATCGGTGTGCCGTCTGCGTTGCAGAGCAGCCTCGCAACTGGCACGCTTGGAAGCGATCCACCAATCGTGTAGCAACAAGAGCCATGGACGACACCGCGCGCGCGTCACTGACGACACTGCCCAACGTCCTCACGTACGGACGGATCGCGGCCGTTCCGCTGATGGCCGCCTGCTTCCTCTTGATCGAGGGAGACAACGGCCACTGGGCCGCATTCACCATCTTCACGCTCGCCTGCCTCACCGACTGGCTTGATGGCTATCTCGCCCGCGTGCTCGAACAGCAGTCGACACTCGGCCGGATGCTCGACCCCATCGCCGACAAACTGCTGGTCGGCACGGCGCTGCTGCTGCTCGTGAACGACGGCACCATCGACTACATAACGATTTGGGCGGCCATCATCATTCTCTCGCGCGAGATCCTGGTCTCAGGCCTGCGCGAGTTCCTGGCTGAACTGAACGTCAAGGTGCATGTGACACGGCTCGCCAAGTGGAAGACCACGCTCCAGATGCTCGCCCTCGCCGTCCTGCTGGCTGGACCGGCGGCGGAACGGATGGTCCCCGGCGTCACGATGACGGGCACGATGCTGCTCTGGGCCGCTGCGCTCCTGACGCTGTGGACCGGCTACGACTACCTGAAAGCCGCCGTCCGTCACGCCATGGACAATTGAGGCGCGCCTCGGTGTAAGGTGGCCCCATGACAGTGACCTTGCGCTATTTCGCCTGGCTGCGCGAACGGGTCGGCCGATCCGAGGAGAGGCTCGACCTGCCACCCGGGATCACGACCGTCGCCGAGCTCATTCATTGGCTCAAGGAGCGCGGCCCCGAGTACGCGCACGCCTTCGAGCGCTCAGAGGTCATTCGCGCGGCCATCGATCACACGCATGTCCGGCAGGAGGCGCTGATTTCGGGCGCCCGCGAGATCGGCTTCTTTCCACCCGTAACGGGAGGCTGAAACCGTGAGCGTCGCCATCCAGACCGAGGATTTCGACGTCTCGCGCGAGGTCGCCGCGTTGACGGCCGGCCGAACGGACATCGGTGCCATCGTCACATTCACCGGCACCGTGCGCGGCACGAGCGATGGCACAGCACTGTCGTCCATGATGCTCGAGCATTACCCCGGCATGACAGAGGCTGAACTCGCGCGCGTCGAGGAAGAGGCGCACAAGCGCTGGCCGCTGCAGGGCTCGCGCATTGTTCATCGGGTCGGCAGTCTCGCGCCTGGCGACAATATCGTGCTGGTGGTCACAGCATCCGCCCATCGGCAGGCAGCCTTCGAAGCTGCAGCTTTTCTGATGGACTATCTCAAGACGCGCGCTCCCTTCTGGAAGAAAGAAACCGACGCCAACGGCGAAGGCCGCTGGGTCGATGCGCGCGAAAGCGACGACGCCGCGCTGGAGCGGTGGAAGAAGTAGATCGCACCTTCGGTGCGACTAGGGCGCCGCCCTACAGCCCGCCCATTTATGACCTCAATCCACCCCGGCAACGCGTGCCGGCAGCAGATCCAGCATCGGGCCAATACGCTGGATGAGGCGGGCCGTCGTCGGCGCGGCATTGAGACCGGCGGTGATCTTGCCCTTGGTCTGCTTCGTGCCCTCGGGCTCGAACAGCGAGATCAGCAGCACATAGCGCGGCGCCGAGGCGGGTAGCGTCGCGAAGAACGACGAGATAACTGTCTTGTCCTTGTAGCCGCCCTTTCCGGGCTGCTCGGCCGTGCCTGTCTTGCCGCCGATCTCATAACCTTCGAGCTCCGCGCGCCGCCCGGTACCATGAGTATCGATAACGGCGCGGCGCAGGGCCTCGCGAATCGCGGCGCTGGTCCCCGGCGAGACGACGCGCGCTTCACCGGCCGGGATCGTCTCTTGATGGATCATGGTCGGGCGCACCTTGACGCCACCATTGACGAGACCGGCAGCCGCGGCCGCGAACTGCAATGGCGAGACAGCGAGCCCATGCCCATAGGCAATGGTCACGCCTTCGAGTGATGCCCAATGCGCGGGAATCTGCGGCCGTGCTACTGGGCCGGCTTCGGTGCGCAACTGATCGAGCAGGCCGAGCCGATCGAGGAAGGCGCGCTGGCGCGGCACGCCCGCTTCCATGGCGATGAGGCCCGCGCCGACGTTGGACGAGCGGATGAGGATCTCTGCGAGCGTCAGCGGACGACCAGGCGGGTACTGCTCGGAGATGGTGTAGCGGCCGAAGCGCAGCGGCTCGCGCGTGTCATAGATGCGCGTGAGCGACGCGCCGAGATCATCGAGCGCGAGGCCGAGCGTCACGGTCTTCGCGATCGAGCCGAGCTCGAAAGTTCCGCCCATGACCTTGTCTTTGCGGTCGTCCTCATCGGCGCCGGGGAATTTATCCGGATCCTGATCAGGGAGCGAGACAGCGGCGATGACCTCACCGCTCACGGCATCGAGCACAATGCCAGAGGCGCCCTGCGCTTTGTATTCTTTCATCGCGCCGGCAAGCGTGTCGGCGACGGCATTCTGCACGCCGAGGTCGATCGACAGGCGAACAGGCGCCCGCTGCGAGCGGCGCGGTGCGGCAGCTGCATCGATCTCGCCGATTTCATCGATATGCTTCTCGATGCCGGAAATGCCCTGGTTGTCGACGTTAACGTGTCCCAGGATATGCGACGTGAGATAGCGCGTTGGATAAACGCGGCGCGGCTCACGGCGGAAGCCGAGGCCGGGCAACCCGAGATCGAACGCGCGCTGCGCCTCGATCGGTGTTAGCCCGCGCTTGATCCACATGAAGCGGCGCGTGTTGTCACCGAGATGGCGGCGAAGCTCCGCCGCATCCAGCTCCGGAAATGCTGC
>JAEYYJ010000304.1 GCA_023430845.1 Pseudomonadota bacterium | reverse complement strand
TGTTGATCCAGATGGTTTCTTGTGTTCGGTAACTGACCTTCACACTGCGCGCCGGGATTGCCTGAGATCCGTGAACAAGGGGGACGCTACGATGGACCTCGGCCCATGTCGCCAACTGTGCGAACTTCCCGCACATCGGTGTCACTCCGATCGGCTTTACGCCATCAACTACGCTAAAGGGCTTTTGCTGTGATCGCTATGGCGTAGGCCCAAGCCGCAATCCATCAGCGCTGTCGAATGTGGGTTCACGTTCCCTCACTTCGCTCAAAATCGTGTGCCCCGGCCGCCAATCGCACAAAAAATTGCGTTAACACGGTTCGTCACACGGTTCGCGGAGGGTGGATGGCGGGCTAACCAACTGATTTATTTGGTCGGAGCGGGGAGATTCGAACTCCCGACCCCTTGCTCCCGAAGCAAGTGCGCTACCAGGCTGCGCTACGCTCCGCCAAATATTCAGCCCGCACGCGGCGGGCTCGGGAAAACGGGCCACCAAGGCAATCCAGGGTGACCGCGTGTGGGCTGCGTTATGCCTTTCGGCTTGACGTAATGTCAACCCCGGCCCTATAGAAGCCGCCACACGCTCCGCCAGTGCACCCTGGGTGCCCCCGCGCGGAGCCTTCTTTCATTCGAGAGGCCCGATGCGGCTGCCGGCATAGACTGGCGCCCCGTGGCCGCCAAGGGCCCGCCGAGGCCAAGGAGCACGTGATGACCAGGCGCTGTGAGCTTACCGGCAAGCTGCCGATGTCCGGAAACCTCCGGAGCCACGCCGAGAACAAGACGCGCCGCGTCTTCCGGCCGAACCTCTGCGACGTCACGCTGATGAGCGAGACGCTGAAGCGCAAGGTCCGCATTCGCGTCAGCGCCCACGCGCTGAAGACCATCGAGCATCGGGGCGGCCTCGACGCCTACCTCGCCAAGGCAAAGGACGCCGAGCTCTCGGATCGCTGCCTCAAGCTGAAGCGCGAGATCGCCAAGGCTGCCGCTCCGGCCGCCTGAGCTTTTTATCCACGATTTGATTTGGATGCGGCGGCCCAAGTGGCCGCCGTTTCCGTTTGACGGTTACCCACCGCCGCCTCAATTCATCAACGACTGCTCGCGCCAGGAGAAGGCGGCCTGCTCGGCCTTGAGGTGGTCGGCGCGCGAGAGCTTCTTGGCGATCTCGTCGAGAGATGGATCCTCGATGCCGGCGGCTTTGGCAATGAGGTGCCATTTCACGGCTTCGACCACGTTCATCTCGACGCCGGCGCCGTGTGCGAGACAGCGCGCGTAGCGGTTCTGCGCAACGGCATTGCCCTTCTCGGCCGCCGTCTTGAAGTAGTACGCGCCGCGCACCTCGTCGGGCGCCACACCTTGTCCCTTGAAGAGCAGGATGCCGTATTCGAGCTCGGCCTCGGTCAGGCCTGCCGACGCAGCGCGACCGATCCAGCGCGCGGCCTCGAAAATGTTCGCCGTCGTGCCGGTGCCGGTCGCATGGAGCGTGCCGAAGTCATATTGCGCAACGGACAGGCCCTGCTCGGCGGAATACTCCATAAGCTGGAAGGCACGGATCGGGTTCTCGGGCTTGCCTTCGCCGGAGAGGAACAGCAGCGCGAGATTGTACGTCGCGAGCGGATTGCCCTTGCGCGCGGCCATCTCGAGATACTTGGCGCCGAGATTGACGTCCTTCGCGACGCCATCGCCCTGCACGAGCATGGTGCCGACGGCGAGGGCGCCCTCGACGTCTCCGAGCTCGGCGGCTTTGGCGTACCATTGCCCGGCTGTAACGTGGTTCTGCGGCACGCCGAGACCCTCGGCATGAATGCGCCCGATGAGCGTGTGCGCCTGCGGTTCGCCCTTGGCTGCGGCCTCCTCCGCGAGCTTGAGGGCGGTCAGATACTTGCCGAGCTCGAAGGCGGTAAAGGCCGGGTCGTTGTCGGGCTTGGGTGGCGGCGCGGTCGATTGTGGGAGCGGCGGCAGCTTCGCGGCGGAAGCGGACGCGGGTGCCGTCTTCACGCTGCGTGCAGCTCCCTTGCCGGGCGCGGGTCCGGCGGGTGCCGCTGCCGGCGGCGATGCGGCCTTCGTTGGCGCACCGCGCGATGGCTTGGCCGCAGGCGCGGGTGCGCTCTTGGCCTTTGGCGTGCGCTTCGGCACGGGCTCGGGCGTGATCGTATTGCTCCAGCTGCTCGTCTGGGCCGAAGCGAGACCCGGCACGAGAAGGGCGGCAAGCGCGGCGACAGCCGCAATGTGTGCAGGGCGCCTGCTCATACGACTTCCTCGCCGGCAATGGCGGCATGGGCGGCGAGGACGAGTTCGCCGGACGCGGCCGGCGGCTCGCCGGTAGGGAGATTGAGCGCGATGAAGTCGGCGCCTGCTGACGCGAGGTGACCTGCTTCCTCGGCCGTCGCCACATCGAAAGCTACGACCGGTACCTCGAAGATTTCGGACCACCATGCGACGAGCTCGCAGCGCCGCTTGTGCGCCTTTTCGCGATCCTCGACGTGAGCCGGAATGCCGAAGGCGACATACTCCGCTCCGCCTTCACCGGCGAGCATGGCCTCATGGCGCGAGCGCCCCGCATCCACGCCCACAATGGCGCGGCTCCCAAGAACCTCCCGGACCTCGCCAAAAGCCTTGGCGTTGCCCACGGAGAGGTGGACGCCATCCGCCTTCAACGTGCGCGCGAGGCGTGCGTCATCGCGCAGCAGGGCCGCCGCGCCACCCGCCTGAGCTGCGGCAATCAGCGCCTGCACATCTGACGCGGGCGCCCCTTCCGGAACGGTGATTACCACGGACGCGACGCGCGCGGACGCGAGCGCCGCCGCAAGCCGTGCAGGTGCACCCGCCCCCATCTCGATTGCCACCATCAGCTGGCACACTGCCACCGCACCCCTCCTGCTCATTCAGCCGAGCGTATCATGATTGAATAGGGCAGAAATCGGACCCCACCCAAAGTCTGACCAATCGCCCCCGTGCGGAGGCGCGCATCCGAGTTGCTTAGTCATCCGGCAACCCTTCACCCGATTGGTGCATTGCAGCAAGCGCCGGACATTGTCATAAAGGTGCGAAAGGGGTGGGGGCGTCCTGGCAGAGAGTTTGCTGGCAGGCTGCGCGCAGATCGCGCCACCATTCCGACCGTCCGGAGTTGAGACACGCATGTCGTCGCCCAAGAGAGTCTTCATTAAGACTTACGGCTGTCAGATGAACGTCTACGACAGCGAGCGCATGATGGAAGCGCTCGCCGGCGGCGGCTATGCGGAAACGGACGCGCCCGACAACGCCGACCTCATCATCCTCAATACGTGTCATATTCGGGAAAAAGCTGCGGAGAAGGTTTACTCCGAGCTCGGCCGGCTGCGCGGCATCAAGGAGCAGCGCGCCGAAGAAGACCGCGAGACGGTCATTGCAGTGGCCGGTTGCGTCGCGCAGGCCGAAGGCGATGAGATCGTCCGCCGCGCACCCGTCGTCGATCTGGTCGTCGGGCCGCAGAGCTACCATCAGATCAATACGCTGATCGCGCGCAACAAGACCTCGGCCAAGCCCATCGTCGAAACGGAGTTTCCCGAGGACGACAAGTTCCGCCACCTTCCGGAGCGCACGCACGTGCCCGCACGCACGCGGCCGGCAAGCGCATTCCTCACGGTGCAGGAAGGCTGCGACAAATTCTGCACGTTCTGCGTGGTGCCTTACACGCGTGGTGCCGAGTATTCGCGCAGTATCGCCGCGATCGAGGAGGAAGCTCGCCGTCTCGTCGATGCGGGCGTGCGTGAGATCACGCTGCTGGGCCAGAACGTCAATGCCTATCACGGTGAGAACAGCAAGGGCGGCGCGGCCACGCTCGCCGAGCTGCTGTACCGTCTCGAGGATGTCGAAGGCCTCGAGCGTCTGCGCTACACGACGAGCCATCCGCGTGACATGAGCGACGACCTGATCGCGGCGCACAGCGAACTCAAGAAGCTCATGCCGTACCTGCACCTGCCTTTCCAGGCCGGATCGGATCACGTGCTCGCCGCCATGAATCGCAAGCACACGGGCGCGGAGTACCTCGAACTCGTCGCGCGCGTCCGCGCCGCGCGATCGGATATCGCGCTCTCGACGGACATCATCGTCGGCTTTCCCGGCGAGAGCGATGCCGACTTCGAGGCGACACTCGACATCGTGCGCAAGGTCGGCTTCGCGCAGGCCTATTCCTTCAAGTACAGCCCGCGCCCCGGCACGCCGGCCGCGACCATGGATCGTCAGGTTTCCGAAGCCGATAAGGTCGACCGGCTCGCCCGCCTGAAGGCGCTGCTCGATGAACAGCAATCATCATTCAATGCCGAGTGCGTCGGGCGTGTGCTCCCCGTGCTGTTCGAACGGCGCGGGCGCCGCGAAGGCCAGCTCATCGGCCGCTCGCCCTATCTCCAGTCCGTTCACGCCGAGGCCGCTCCGGGCCTCATGGGTCGCATCATTCCAGTTGAAATCGCACAGGCGGGCCCCAATAGTCTTTCTGGTGTGATCAGGGCGGCGTGATATGCTGGCCTGGACTCGGTTGCCGGGATAGGTTGTACCGGCGGCGAGTTACCGTGCAACAGGCCGGGAGAGCCACATTTGACAACTGCGCGCGGGTCGGCGGCGCATAGACCGTCCAAACCCGAAAGATCCCCAGGGTCGTCTCGAGAGGCAGCTCGTGAGGGAACCGGGGCCAAGCACCGTATCGTCGTGCCTTTCGACGACAACCGGCTTCTGGCCCACCTGCTCGGCGAATACGATTCTCATCTCGCTCTCATAGAGAGCAGGCTCGGCATAGAGGCCCACGCCCACGGCAACGTTGTCACGCTGACCGGTCCGCAACCGGCCTGCGAGATCGGTCGCGAGGTTCTGAACGCGGTTTATGACCGTGTGCGCAAAGGCGAGAGCATCTCGGCCGGCGACATCGACGGCCTGATCCGCCATGCCCGTTCGGGGGCGCCGCGCAATGACGGCACCGCGCAGATCCGCACGCGACGGCGCATCGTCACGGCCCGTACGCCCATGCAAAGCACGTATATTCGGGCACTTGACGCGCACGACCTCGTTTTCGGCACGGGCCCTGCCGGCACCGGCAAAACCTATCTAGCCGTGGCCCAGGCCGCCTCGTACCTGGAGCGCGGGCTCGTCGAGCGGATCGTTTTGTCGCGGCCAGCCGTCGAGGCCGGCGAGCGACTGGGCTTCCTGCCTGGCGACATGCGCGAGAAGGTGGACCCCTATCTCCGCCCGCTCTATGATGCCCTCTATGATGTTCTGCCGCCCGAAAAGGTCGAGCGGGATCTCGAAGCCGGGATTATCGAGATCGCCCCCCTCGCATTCATGCGAGGCCGTACGCTCGCGCACGCCTTCGTCATCCTCGACGAGGCGCAGAACACGACGAGCATGCAGATGAAGATGTTCCTGACCCGCCACGGCGAGGGATCGCGCATGGTTGTGACCGGCGATCCCACCCAGATCGACCTGCCGCCCGGGCAGAAGTCGGGCCTGGACGAGGCCGTGCAGCTCCTCGAAGGCGTCAAAGGCATCGAGGTGGTGCACTTCTCCTCAGCCGATGTGGTGCGCAGCGAGCTCGTAGCCCGCATCGTGGCCGCCTATGACGGCGCGCCGACAACGGCGGGGCTCGGCTCGGGCGTGGCCTCGACTCTCGCGCGGGGTCAGGGCCGCACGGAATAGGAAAATGAGTACGGTTCTGGATCAATCCGCAGTTCCCGGCGGCGATGCCGTCAGTGACGAAGACCGATCTTGTGACGAGGAACCTCCGTCGCGATTAAGTCTCGCGCTCGAACGTGTGGACGATGATGGCGACTGGGCAAGTGTCGGCCCTGTCGACGATATGATTGCGGCCGTGGCGCAGGTGCTCGCGGCCGCCCCTGAACTTTCGGACGTCTATCCGGCGACGGCCGCCGTCGCGCTCAGCAACAATGATGCCGTGCGCCGCCTGAATGCCGCCTATCGCGGCAAGGACAAGCCGACCAACGTCCTGTCCTTCCCGGCTCTCGACCTTCCCGAGACATTGGCCGACGCCGAACCGCAAGCGCTCGGCGATGTCGTGCTCGCGCTCGAAACGCTGATCGACGAGTCCGCTGCTGCCGGTATTCCGCTCGCGCACCACTTCCAGCATCTGCTGATCCACGGTCTCCTCCACCTCATCGGCTACGACCACGAGAGCGATGCCGAGGCGGAGGAGATGGAAGCCCTCGAGACCGCGCTGCTCGCACGGCTCGGTATCCCCGACCCTTACGCGGAGGGCGGTCCATGACCGAGATGCCGCTCCCGCACGCCCATCATTGCAGTCACGGATTAGATCGCTGAGCCATGGCACTTTCTGACGATACCGGCCCCCGCCCTGAAAGTACGAACGGCAGTGATGCCGGAAGGAACGGCGAAGGCTGGCTTGCTGCCCTGCGCAATCGCCTCGGCCTCGGCACGCAGCCGACGCTGCGTGAAACGCTCGGAGAGACGCTGCGCGTCGAGGATCAGACGGGCACGGGCTTTTCGCCAGCCGAACGCGAGATGCTCCTGCGCCTCCTGGAGTTCGGCACGCTCAAGGTCGAGGACGTGATGGTGCCGCGCGCGGATATCACCGCGATCGACGAAAGCGCGACGCTGGCCGAGCTGCTGCATGTGTTCGATACGTCCGGCGTGTCGCGCATCCCGGTGTTCCACGAGACGCTCGACGATCCGCGCGGCGTCATCCACATCAAGGATCTCATGGCCTATCTCACGCGCGGCGGCCTGCCGGCGGCGCGCTCGGGTGTGGCTCCCGTTTCGGACGCCGACACCCCCAGGCCGACCATCGAATTCGCCAAGGCGGATCTTTCAACCACAATTGCTACAGCGCAGCTTCGCCGGCGCGTGCTCTACGTGCCGCCGTCCATGCCCGCCGTGAACCTGCTCGTGCGCATGCAGGCGACGCATGTGCACATGGCGCTCGTCGTCGACGAGTACGGCGGGACCGACGGCCTCATCACGATCGAGGATCTCGTCGAGCAGATCGTCGGCGAGATCGAGGACGAGCACGACGTGGAGGAGGCCGACAATATCGTCGAGGATCCCAAGCTGGGCCTAGTTGCACAGGCACGCACGCCCATCGAGGAAATCGAAGAGCACCTCGGCGTGAAGCTCCTCAAAAACGGCGAGGAAGAGGACATCGACACGCTCGGCGGCCTCGTCTTCACGCTTGTCGGACGTGTTCCGGCAATGGGCGAGATCGTGCACCATGAGAGCGGCATCGAGTTCGAGGTCATCGACGCAGATCCGCGACGCGTGAAGAAGGTCCGCATCCTGCGGCCCGGCCCCCTCGATGACGCAGCGGCATCCGCGATAGCGGCTGCACGCCAGGGTTGATCCTGCTGCACTGCTCCAGTCCCACGTCCGCGGCCGGGAGCGCAAACGCGCGATTGCCAAGGCGCGCGAGTGAGGCCATATCTCGTCTGCCATGGCCATAGTTCATCCCGTGCCCTCGTCGATCTACACGGAACCCGACTTCCGCGTACGGGCCACGTCCGCGCTACATCACAGCCCGAGCGACGCCATCTTCGATCCGCGCACGGGACGCTCCTGGTCACGCAGCGATTGGGATCTCAATCCCGAGATGCTGGCGGACTTCGACGTCATGGCGCCGGCGCGCGCGGCCGCCGTGCTCGTACCTGTCATCGCGCGTCCCGAACTCACGGTGCTGCTGACGGAGCGCACGGCCCATCTCTCGACGCACGCCGGTCAGGTGGCCTTTCCGGGCGGCAAGGTTGAGGATTCGGATATCGATGCGGTCGAGACGGCCGTGCGAGAGGCGGAGGAGGAAATCGGCCTGCCGCGCTCACTCGTCGAGCCGCTCGGTTTCCTCGACGGCTACCGCACCGGGACCGGATTCCTCGTGACGCCCGTCGTTGCGCTCGTGAAACCGGATTTCGTTCTGGCTCTCGATCCGGGCGAGGTCGCGAGCGCTTTCGAGGTGCCGCTCGCCTTTCTCATGGATCCAGCCAATCACAAGCACCACTCGCGGCCCTGGCGGGGGCGCGAGCGACACTACTACGCCATGCCTTTTGGGGAGCATTACATCTGGGGGGCAACCGCCGGTATGCTCAAGAACCTGCACGAAAGGCTGTACGGAGGATGATCCGCGTCGTCATCGAGAATATCGTCCTGTTTCTCCTGCCGACGGCGATCTACGTCATCTACATATTGCTGACGCGCAAACAGGACGAACAGGGCCGAGGCGTGCTGGACGATGCACCATTTATCTGGCTGATGCTCTCCGGTACGGCGCTCGTTTTCCTCGTGCTCATCGCCTTTGGCTCGACATCGGGCGGCAAGCCCGGTCAACACTATACGCCGCCATCGCTCGGCACGGATGGCAAGATCGATCCCGGCAAACTGGACTAACCCTGGTCAGGCATCATGCCCTCTGAGGCACCAGCCAAGATCCCGACGTCGCTTGCCGGTGCACCCTGGCTCGTGCGCCCGGAGACGTGCGCCGTTCTCGATGCACTCGCAAAGGCGGGACACGAGGCGCGCATCGTCGGCGGCTCAGTGCGCAACGCCTTGCTCGGCGAGCCCGTCACCGACATCGATATCGCGACGACGGCGCGGCCCGATGAAACCATCTCCGCCGCCAGCACAGCAGGGTTGCAGGCGATCCCGACCGGCGTCAGCCATGGCACAGTGACGGTCGTCGCGCATCACGTGCCGTTCGAGGTCACGACACTGCGCGAGGATGTCGAAACATTCGGCCGCCACGCGCGCGTTGCCTTCACGGCCGACTGGGCGGCCGATGCCCGTCGCCGCGATTTCACGATCAATGCCATCTATTGCGACGCAGCCGGCACGATCAGCGATCCGCTCGGCGGCCTCGCCGATCTCGCCGCACGGCGCGTCCGCTTCATCGGTGATGCGCGCGCGCGCATTCGCGAGGATGCGCTGCGCATCCTCCGCTTTTTTCGATTTCATGCCCGCTACAGTCCCGGGAGCATCGACGAAGAAGGGCTCGCCGCGTGCGCGGCGGAGCGTCATCTGCTGGGGCATCTCTCGGCAGAGCGCGTGCGGGCGGAACTTCTCAAGCTGCTCGGGGCAGCGGGCGCCGCCGATGCCGTTGCCGCCATGGCCACGCATGGTTTCATCGTGCAGATTCTCGGCCGAGCCCCACGCATCGGCGTCCTCAGACACCTCGTCGCGCAGGATGCGGCGCGCCAACGCCCGGCCGATGCGCTGTTGCGGCTCTCGGTCCTGGCCGTCGCTGTGGAGGAGGATCGCGGTTTTCTGGGAGAGCGCTTGCGCCTCTCGCGCGAGGAAGCGCGTGCGCTGATCGTGCTCGATCCGCCGCTCATGGCACTGCTCGCGCTCGACGACCGCGCCCGGCGGCGCGCGCTCTATGCAATGGGCGCGGAACGCTGGCAGCGCGCTGCAATGGCCGGTGCGGCAAGCGCCAGCGATGCTGGCGAGATCGCGGATTGGGGGGCCCTCGCCGCCCTGCCTGGCGCCTGGCCTGTCCCGAAATTTCCGCTGGCAGGCCGCGATGCCCTGGCGCTCGGCCTAGCGCCCGGACCCAAGGTGGGCGCGCTGCTCGACGAGATCGAGGCGGAGTGGATCATGAGCGACTTCGCCGCCAACGCGGCCGCGCTTCGGGAGCGCCTCGCTGTCCGCATAGGCGAATCCGGCTGAATGCGGATCTTGCGCGCTCGAGTAAAAGCTTCGCATTCCGGAAGCTTATGAACTGCAAGGAAGTTTCGATCTCATGAGGCCCGCGGGTTATACGGAGCACTGCTGCGATGCAACCTCTAAGGGCGGGCTCGAACGGCGAATCTGTGGATAACTCATTTCCGCCTTAGTCTGCATGTGGACGAAGATCGTGGATAAATTTACAAGGGGATTACTGAATATCTCGTTCGGCAATTCCCCCTCTCCCCCCTGAGCGCCAGCGAGATTGTAAAGCCCCGGCATGCCACGCCGGGGCTTTTTCTTTGGGGCACGCCATCAGCATCCCATATGCGTGGCGAGTTCCGGAAAGCCATCGACGACGAGGTCGCACGCCGGGTTTGGCGTCGGATCAGGCGGGCCAGCCGCGCCCCATTCGAGCGGACGGCGCACGAAGCAGGTCTTCATACCTTCCTTGCGTGCCGAGTCGAGATCGAAGTTGTGGCACGCGACCATCAGGATTTCCGCTGGCTTCAACTGCAGCAGCTTTGCGGTTGCCTGATAGGCCTCGGGGCGCACTTTGTACACGCCAAGCATCTCGCAACTGATGATCGCGTCCCATGTAATACCGTTGCGACGCGAGACATCGATCACGAGGCGCGGCGTGAGTAGCGTGAAGGATATGCACGGGGACTTGGTGCGCAGACGGTCGAGGCCCGGAACGAAGTCCGGCCAAACCTCGAGCGTGAACCATGCGCGCCAAATCTCGTCGCGATCCTCCTTCGTGAGGGCACCGAGGCCGAAATCCTCGACGACGCGATCGAGCTGATCGCGATGCACATCGTCGAAATTGAAGCGCGGCCCTAGCTGATTGACGATCGCCCCGAGCGAGCGACGGCGATACTCGTTGGTGGCAGCCGCCCAGTCGGCTTTGAGCCCGCGTCGGCTCGCGACCTCGGCCATGGCGCGCGAAAGGCCGCCGTGCCAGTCGAGCACCGTCCCGCCCGTATCGAATGTCAGTGCTTTGATGCCCTGCATCTTGCTTCTCCCAGACAAGTCAAGCGCATCCTACACAAATCCACGCTGGACACGCGTATTCTCCGCTCCCCTTTGGGGGCCGAATGCGATCGGGTAATTTACCGGCATGACACAAGCGATTCCCTCGGCGTCCGCCGCCCCGACGTTCGTGCACCTCAAAGTGCATTCGGCCTATTCGCTGCTCGAAGGCGCGCTGCCGATCGGCACGCTGGCCAAGCGGGCGGCCAAGCTCGGCTTTCCCGCGCTCGCGCTGACCGACAC
>JAEYYJ010000297.1 GCA_023430845.1 Pseudomonadota bacterium | reverse complement strand
AGGCACAGCGCGGCAACTGCCATGACCACACGCAGCGGTGCCGCGAGGCGACCGCCGAACCAGCCTTCGCTCGCGCCCGCGAGGAACCACACACCGATGGCCGCCGCGATCGTGGCCTGGATGATCGTCGGCCAATCGCCCTGCATGAGGAGCACCGGCGAGAGATAGAACATAAAGGGGATGATGAACGTCGCGAGGCCGAACTTCACCGCGGTGAAGGATGTCTTCCATGGATCGGCCTGCGCCATTCCGGCGGCCGCGAACGACGCGAGCGCCACCGGCGGCGTGATCGACGAGATCACGGCGAAGTAAAAGACGAACATATGAGCCGTGAGCGTATCGACGCCGATCTTGGTAAGACCCGGCGCGATAACAGCCGCAGCGATCGCGTAAGCTGCCGTCGTCGGCATCCCCATGCCGAGAATGAGCGCGATAAGTGCCGCGAAAATCATCGCGACGAAGTGGCTAGTACCAGCAAGACCGAGAATGAGCTCCGAGAAGCGGCCGCCGACACCGGTGAGCGCTACGACACCGACGATGATGCCGGCGCACGCGCAGACGGCTACAAGCTGGATGCTGTCACGCGCTGCCTTTTCGAGCGACTCGAGTGTACGCCGCCAGCCGAACAGGAGTGCGGCAACGGCAATGATCGCGATCGCACCAGCAGTGCCGAAATAGCCCGGCAGGTTCGGCAGCACATTCATGATCAGGGCCATCATACCGAAGCCAAGAGCGGCCATCACGATGAAGCGCAGCACGGCTGCGGCCATCATCGTGGCAATCGTCTCCGAGCCCGCGGTACTGACGTTGCCCTTGTCGTCGAAGTCTTTGAACCAAACGGCGATGGCACCGCAGACCAGTGCCGTCAGGATGCCGAGCGAGCCCGCGCGGAAGGGCGAGTAGCCGTCGAGCAGCACGTAGACCAGCACGAAGATCGGCGCGAGCAGATAGGCACGTGGCAGGATCGCCTTGATCGGCGGCAGCTCGGAGAACGGCAGACCGCGCACGCCAAGGCGGATCGCATGCAGGTCCACGTGGATCCAGCAGGCGACATAGAACAGAATGCACGGGATGACGGCCGAGAGCGCGATGGTCGTATAGGGAATGCCCGTGATCTCGGCCATGAGGAACGCGCCGGCACCGAGCACCGGCGGTGTGATCTGGCCGCCTGTCGATGACGTCGCCTCGATCGCTGCGGCTGTCGGGCGATCATAACCGACGCGGCGCATCATCGGGATCGTCACCATGCCCGAGGCGACGACGTTCGCCACCGCTGAACCCGAGATGGCACCGAAGGCAACACCCGACGCGACGCAGGCCTTTGCCGGACCGCCGCGTGCCCAGCCGAAGAGCGCATTGCTCGCGTCATTGATGTAGTCGCCGGCCTTCGAGACCTGCAAGAACGCGGCGAACGTCACGAACAGAATGATATAGGTCGACGAGACCTGCGTCGTGACGCCGAAGATGCCGTACTCGCTATAGATGTACGTAAAAAAACGGTCGATCGCGAAGCCATTGTGGCGCAGGACGCCCGGCATCCAGGGTCCGACGAAACAGTAAACAATGAAGACGCCGGCGATGATCGGAAGTGCAAGCCCCGTCATGCGTCGTGAAATCTCGAGGACGAGGAATGTACCCGTCACACCGACGATAATGTCGCCCGGGGTGAACTGCGCGCCGGCGCGAAAAAGAAGACCGTCGAGTTCCCACCAGATGTAAACCGCGGTGGCGGCCGAGGCGATCGAGAGGATCCAGTCGTACCAGGGAACGCCGTCCGACCCCGCGCGCGCAAATGGCGCTGAGATGAGGAAGCCGATTGCCAGGCCCCAGCCCACGTGAACGGCACGAAAGAGCAGCGGCTCGAGTGAATAGACGTTGAGCACGAAGAGGTGGAACAGCGTGAAGGTCACGCAGAGCACGGCGACGAGCTTCAACTCCCAGCTCCGCAGAACGCGCCGGGTGCCAATGAACTCCTCGTCGGCGACAGGAGCCTTCACCTCGATATCCGCGTCCTTGACGTTCGTGCTCACGGTACCTGCCCCTTTGGCTCGAATTCGTTACCGTTGGATAGTTGATAGCCAAACGGGCCGCGGCGCAGCCACGACCCGTTCGATACTTCTACCGGCGACCTTCAGCTCTTGGGCGGAAGCAGCTTCTCGGGAAGCTTGATGCCCTTCTCCTCGAAGTACTTCACAGCACCCGGATGGAATGGGAGGAACGTGTTGCGATCCCAGTTCTCCGTCAGCGTCTCCTTGGACGCGGCATGGCCCTTGACCATCTCGGGGTTGCTCTCGAGCACGGCCTTGACCACCGCATACACGAGGCTCTCGGGCACATCCTTGTGCGCAATCGCGAAGTTGTAGACGCCGACCGTCTTGTGATCCTCGGTCTGCTGCTTGTAGGTGCCGGCCGGGATCGTCGAGTCGGAAAGCTCCGGCATCGCCTTCTTCAACTTGGCAAGCTCGTCGCCCGTGAAGGTGAAGAAGCGCACCTTGTTGGTCGTCTCCAACTCCGAGTAGGCCGCGATCGGCACGCCCGCGCAGAACGGGAACACGTCGATCAGGCCGTCCTGCAGGTTGGCGGCCATATCCGAGCCCTGGCCATTGCGGATCGTGGCCTTGATGCCGAGCGTGTCGAACATCATCGGAAAGTAGGTGCCGCAGGTACCAGCTCGCGGACCGACGCCAGCACGCTTGCCGGCAATGTCAGCAACCGCCTTGATCGGGCTCTTCTCGAGCGTGATGAAATGGAAGGGCGTGTCGTACATCGGGAAGATCGCCCGGATGTTGTTGTATTTGGTGCCCTTGGTCCAAGCACCCTCGCCGTTCCATGCCTGCAGCGCGACGCCCATGGTCGTCATGCCGAAGTCGATCTGCTTGCTGTCCGTCAGGATGATGTTCTGGTTCGGGCCCTGCGTCTGCTGGGTGCTGATCTTCGTACCGATCTTGCCGTTGACCAGCGAGGCCCAGACCTGACCGTAGACGAAGTAGGTGCCGCCGACCGACGCAGTCCCGAGCGTCAGGGTTTGCGGCCAGCTCGGATCCGGCGTCTGGGCCTGAGCACCTGCCGACAGCCCCAAAATGGCCAGCGGAAGCGCCAAAAGCTTCGTCAGTTTATTCCGCATATCTCTGATTTCCTCTGGACGTTGAACTGAGTTGATCCCTTCGACCGCGGTTTTGCCCGCGCCATCTGCTTGTTCTTTAGAACATAGCATCCGCTCGGCGGACGCTTGTGCTCACTAAGCTCCTAATAGCGACCTTGATCGGCGATGTCGCCTCTCTCTTCGCATTAAGAGTTATCGGCGCGCAGCACAGCGCAAATACCGTCGGTCACGGCGTCGGTGGTCGCGCGGCCACCGAGGTCGGGCGTGTGCAGGTCCGGATTGGCCGTGACCCGCTCGATAGCGCGCATCAGGCGCTGCGCTGCAGCATTCTCGCCGAGATGCTCCAGCATCATGACGGCCGACCAGAACGTGCCGATCGGGTTGGCGATACCTTTGCCCGTGATGTCGAAAGCCGAGCCGTGAATGGGCTCGAACATGGAGGGAAAGCGCCGCTCCGGATTGACGTTCGCGGTGGGCGCAACACCGATCGAGCCCGAAAGCGCGGAAGCGAGATCGGAGAGGATATCCGCGTGCAGGTTGGTGGCGACGATCGTATCCAGCGAACCGGGCTTCAGCGTCATGCGCACAGTCATGGCGTCGACGAGCATCTTGTCGGTCGTGACGTCGGGAAAGTCCTTCGCCACCTCGGCCGCGATCTCGTCCCACATGACCATGCCGTGACGCTGCGCATTCGACTTGGTCACGATGGTGAGCAGTTTGCGTGGCCGCGATTGCGCGAGCTTGAAGGCGAAGCGCATGATGCGCTCGACGCCGGCGCGCGTGAAAACAGAGACATCGGTCGCCACTTCCTCGGGCAACCCGCGGTGCGCGCGCCCACCGACGCCGGCGTACTCGCCCTCCGAGTTCTCCCGCACGATCACCCAATCCAGATCCTTCGCCGTGACGCCGGCGAGCGGGCTGGCGATGCCAGGAAGAATGCGGGTCGGGCGGACGTTGGCGTACTGGTCGAAGGGCTGGCAGATCGCAAGTCGCAGCCCCCAGAGGGTGATGTGGTCGGGCACATCGGGTGCGCCCACCGCGCCGAAGAAAATGGCATCGGCATCACGAATCGCGCCGAGACCGTCGTCGGGCATCATGCGGCCGTGCTTGCGATAATAGTCCGAACCCCAGTCGTAGGACTTCACGGCGAGCTGGAAACCGCCATCGCGCGCCGCAAGCGCCTCCAGCACCTTGAGGCCGGCGGCGACGACTTCCTTGCCGATGCCGTCGCCGGGAATGGCTGCGATCGAATACGTCTTCATTCTGTCGCCTCCAGAGGCGAAAACCTAGGCTCAGCATTTGCGGGGCGGATACAGCACGTCGGCTGCATCGCGATGTGACGCATCACCGGCCCCGGAGGACGGGGCACGACGGTTGCGGCGGAATCTTATGGGAGCTCACGTCCGCGTCGGCGATGATTTGGCCCTAATGCCAGCGGCTCAGCAATGAGTCAACCCGGCAACATAGGAAAATCGTCAGTCTTTCCTTGATCTTGGTTGTCCGACTTACGTCATGCACATCGATTTAGACACACGCGCGCTGCCCGTTCCTCCGATCACGCGACGGATACGGGTGATCGATGCGTTCTCAGTTCGTATAGTCGTGCGGGCACACCAAACGCGCCGATGATCAGACAGCGGCGCAGCATCACATTCGAGGGACTGGATCATGACGCGCCGAATGCCGCCGATATCGATCGCCGTCAGGCCAGCAATCATCGCGTTGATGTTCGCGGCCACGTGCAGCGTTCTCATGTTGACGATGAGCCCTGCCGATGCGCAACGCCGCGGCGGCCGCAGCGTCGGCCCACCGCCGGTCACGCTCGCTGAAGTCGAGGTCGTGCCCATCAGAGATCGCGTCGCAGCCGTCGGCTCCGGCCGCGCACGCCGCCAGGTCACTGTCGCCACACGGCACGCCGGCGTCGTCGCGAAAGTGCTCTTCGAAGGCGGCAAGACGGTCGAGGCAAACCAACCACTCGTGCAGCTTCACGCCGAGACCGAGCAGATCGCCGTCGAAACCGCCGAAGCTCAGCGCGCGCAGGCCGCCGACGCCGTCGAGCGCCTCAAGCAGCTCAATGAGGGCGTCGTGACCCGCGTCGCGCGCGCCGAGGCCGATACGGCCCTAAAAGTCGCCGATGCCGCACTCCGTCGCGCGCGCGAGGAACTCGATCGAATGACCGTCCGCGCCCCCTTCGAAGGCATCGTAGGTCTCACGAACCTTCAAATCGGCGACTACATCGGCGCCGGAACGCCGATTGCCACGCTCGATGATCGCACGGCAATTCTCGTCGAGTTCACCGTGCCGGAGGCGGTGGCGCCGATGATGAAGGCCGGCATGCCCGTCCGAGCGAGCCTCGTGACGCGCGCCGGCGAGGTCTACGAAGGCGCAATCGATGCCGTTGGAACGCGTATCGACCCGGATTCGCGCACGCTCGCCGTGCGCGCGGCAATCCCCAATCCAACCCTCGTCCTGATCCCGGGATCGACCTTCTCGATAAGCGTCATCATCAGCGGACAGAATGCGCCGAAGGTTCCCGGCTTGGCCGTGCAATGGGATCGTCGCGGCGCGTTCGTATGGCGCCTGGCCGCGAAGAACACCGTCGAACGCGTCGACATCGCGATCATCTCCCGCACGGGCGATCAGGTGATGGTCGACGCACCGCTCAAAGCGGGCGACAAGGTCATCTTCGAGGGCGGCAATCTGCTGAACGCCGGACAAACCGTCCAGCCACCAGGCTCGTGAACCGCGCAGCGGTCTCCGCCCTCCCTCACCTCACCCTCCCTCATCGCACTTTTCGACCCGAGGCAATGCTGCCATGACATCGACAGCACGCGACCCGCACTCTTCGCCCGGTGATGACGGCGGCTGGATCGGCGTATTCATCCGGCGACCGGTGCTAACGGTGGTGCTGAACCTGCTGATCATCGTCGCCGGCTACGCGGCTCTTCAGGGCATCGAGATCCGCGAATTGCCGAACGTCGATCGCCCGATCGTCACCGTGCGTGCAAGCTATGAGGGTGCCACACCGCAAACGATGGACGCCCAGATAACGGCGATCATCGAGAGCGCCGTGTCGCGCGTCCAGGGCGTCACCTCGATCTCGTCGAACTCGTCGTACGGCTCGAGCCGCGTGACGATCGAGTTCTCGAGCAGCACGAACCTCGAATCCGCGGCCATGGACGTGAGGGACGCCGTCTCGGGCATCCGCCGTCAGCTTCCCGATGATATGAGAGACGATCCGGCCGTCGTCAAAGCGGATGCCGACGCTTCGCCGATCATGCGCCTCGTGATCTCTGCGGAGAAGCTCACCGAGGCGGAGCTCACGGATCTCGTCAACAATGTCATCGAGGACCGGCTTGCCGCGGTGGAAGGCGTCGCATCGGCGACATCATACGGCCTCCGTGCGCGCACCATCGAGGTTCGCATCAATCAGGTCGCCCTCGCCGGTCGCGGTCTTGCGCTCTCGGACCTGATGGCCGCAATCGGCAAGGCGTCGGTCACCGGTCCTTCAGGCGCGCTCGACAATCCGACGCAACAGCTTCTCGTCAAGGCCGAAGCGCCGATCCAGACGCCAGAGGAAGTGGGCGCGCTGCAGCTCAACGCGACGACGCAAGTCTCCGACGTTGCCTTCGTCAGGTGGGGGTATCAGGACGCGACCGCAATCACGCGGCACGATGGCAGGACCGCCGTCGGCATGGAGATCATCCGGCAAGCACAATCCAACACGATCGGCATATCCGAGGGGGTGCGCGCCGCCATTCAGGAATTGAAGCGCAACCTGCCGCCGGGCGTCGATATATCGATCATCTCGGACGATGCGGTCTTTATCGAAGAAGCCGTGCGCGAGGTTGTCATCGCCCTGGTGATTGCGGGTGTGATCGTCGTCCTCGTGATTCTGATATTCCTGGCATCTATCCACGCGACGATCGCGCCCACGATCGCGATCCCGATCTCGCTCATCGGCACCCTGGCGGCCATCTGGATGGCGGGCTTCTCGCTCAACATCATCACGCTGCTCGCGCTTGTCGTCGCGACAGGCCTCGTCGTCGACGACGCCATCATCGTTATCGAGAATATCGCACGCCACCGCGCCATGGGGGCAGGCCCGCGCGCCGCTGCCGTAATCGGTACGCGCGAGATCGTGTTCGCCGTGCTTTCAACCACCGCAACACTCGCTGCTGTGTTTGTCCCCGTCTCGTTCATGCCGGGCATCGTCGGCAGCCTGTTTTCCGAGTTCGGCTTCGTGATGGCGTTCTCGGTGGCGGTCTCCTCGTTCGTTGCGCTGTCTCTCTGCCCGATGCTCGCCGCGAGGATCGGCGCCGGGAATGATAGGAAGACTGACAGCGATGCGCCGGGGCGGTTCGACCGCATCGCCACGGGCTTCAGCAATTTCTATGCGCGCATTCTCGACTGGTGTCTGAAGTTCCGCTGGATTTTCCTTGCCATCTGCCTCGGGTTTGCGGCGGCGGCATACATCGCCTTTCGCCTCGTGCCGAGCGAGATCACGCCGGCCGAGGACCGCAGCGTGATCAGTATCGGCATCACCGCACAGCAGGGCGCCAACATCGACTATGTCTCGCGCAAGGTCGAGGCTGTTGAAGACGCACTGAACGAGCTCAGGAAGAAGGGCGAAATCACAGGGATACTGACGACCGTCGGACGCGGAAGCTCCAATCGTGCTGCGATCGTGGCGCCTCTCGCACCCTGGCACGACCGCACGCGCACTCAGCAAGAAATACAGGCCGAGCTGCAGCAGAAGTTTTCCGGCATCGCGGGGCTCTCGATCACAACCCGCTCGCCGAACAGCCTCGGCATTCGCGGCGGTGGCCAGGGCCTGAGATTTGCCGTGACCGGCACGGACTACGACAAGATCGCGGATGGCGCCACGGCGCTCGCGCAGCGGCTCTCGCAGACGCCGGGCTTCCGTGGCGCGCGCACGGACTTCGATACGACCCAGCCGCAGCTTTCCGTGCGTATCAACCGTGAGGCGGCGATCAAGCTCGGCGTCCCGATCGACGCGATCACGAGCCTCATCAACACCATGGTCGACTACTCGAAGGCGGCCGACCTCTTCATCGGTGAGGATATCGTCGAGATCCAGGTCAAGCCGGGTGGGCGCCCGATCGACGATCCGTCGGATCTCAACAACCTGTTCGTCAAGACCGGAAGCGGCAGGTTCGTCGCACTCTCGACACTGGTGACGATGGAGGAGGTCGCGATCTCGCCGACCCTGGCCCGTGAGAGCCGCCGTCGCGCTGTCCCCGTCAGCGTCCAGCTCGACGAGGGAACGTATCTCGGCGACGCCGTCAGCACCCTGCGCACGATCGCGCCGGAAGTGCTCGGGCCAGACATGTCGATCACGCTGCTCGGCGAAGCCAAGACACTGACCGAGACGACCCAAAGCACGACAATCGTCTTCGCGATCGCCTTTCTGATCGTGTTCCTGGTCCTCGCCGCTCAGTTCGAAAGCGTGGTGAGCGCTCTGGTCATCATGGTGACCGTGCCGTTCGGATTGGCAGCCGCGGTATTCGCGATCCTGCTGACGGGCGGCTCACTCAATGTCTACAGCCAGATCGGCCTCGTGCTTCTGGTCGGCGTCATGGCCAAGAACGGCATCCTCATGGTCGAATTTGCCGACCAGAAGCGCGACGAAGGGATGAGCGTGCCGGAAGCCATCCGAACGGCCGCCATTACGCGCCTGCGCCCTGTAACCATGACGGCACTTGCCACCGTCGTCGGCGCGGTTCCTCTTGTTATCGCGACGGGTGCCGGCGCCGAAGCGCGCCTCGCTCTGGGCTGGGTGATCGTCGGCGGCCTCGGCTTCGCGACGATCTTCACGCTGCTCCTGGTGCCGGTTGCCTACCGGATGCTCGCACCTCTTTCGAAGCCGAGGGCGCACGAGACGCAGATCCTGATCGACGAACTCAAGGCCGCACCGAGAGAGCCCCAGACCGCCGAGCGCATCTAGGCTGCCGACATGCCTCCGCCGCGAAAGCGGCGGAGCGCCAGCCAACAGACGATGATCGCGAGCACGAGCACGGCGCTCTGCGCGATGACGAAAGGCGTCTCGGACTGGGTCGGCGCGAGCGCCGTGAGTGCGCCGATCTTCTGGAATGCCTGGACCACGCCGACAAAAATATTGAGATAGAGCGACAGCACCGCGGTCACGAGAAAGATCGGCCGCCACACACCCCTCAAGCCGAACGCGTAGAGCGCGAGCACGGCCGCCGCGAGCGCGACCAGTGAAATCCCACCCACGATATGCGCTGGCGTCACCGCGGACGCCGGGAACATGAAGCCTGTGACACTCGTAAGGATGGTCGTGAGCAGAAACAGCCCCACGATGAGCGACGACTGGCGGCCCCGCAGGAGATCGGACACCCAGACGAGGCCGAGCACGATTGCGACCAGACTGATGATGACATGCAGGGTCGTGAATGCGGAGATCGACATTCCGAGGATCATGGCCACCCTCCGTTCAGCAATGTTGCAATGCCCCCAGTCTGATCCTGTTCCTCGGTGCGTTCCAATCAATTCGGAGGGAAAGCTCTGCGTGGCTGGCGGCTTCACGCGACTTCGCTCCTGGGTTAGCGTCTGCGCAAGCACAAGAGCACCATAAGGGATGAAGACGATGCGCCCCCTGGAATTCGGATGGTTTCTGCCGACACGTGGCGACACGGACGATTATGGCGATCCACTCAAGATCACCGCCGGCTCGGAGATGTTCGAGCGCGTGGCGCGCGCTGCGGAAGATTGCGGCTTCGAGTACATGCTGATCCCCGTCGGCCATCAGTGCTGGGATGCGTGGATGACGGCGGCCCTGATGATCGGCCGCACGAAGAAGATCAAAATGCTCGTGGCGGCCAAGCCCGGCTACATCAACCCCGTCCTGCTCGCCAAGATGATATCGACGTGCGACCAGCTCTCCGGCGGGCGCATTTCGATCAACCTGATCGCCGGGCAGAGCGAGGCCGAAATCGTCGCCGAGGGCATCAAGCTCGGCAAGGACGAGCGCTACGAGGTGATGGACGAGGAAGTCGCGATCCTCAAGAAGCTCTGGACCTCGGACGGCAAGCCCCTCCACCACGAGGGCAAACACTACACGCTGAAGGGCGCCGAGCTGGCTGCGCCGATCTTTCAGAAGCCCTATCCGAAGTTCTACCTCGGCGGCGGCTCCGGTCAGGCCGCGGAAATCTCGGCCAAACACTCCGACGTCCATCTTTTCTGGGGCGATACGACGGAACGCATCACGAGTAACATGAAGGAGCTGCGTGCGCTCGCCGCCAAGTACGGTCGCGAGGACAAGATCGGCTTCGGCATGCGCCTGCAGATCGTCTGCCGCGAGAACGAATCCGATGCGTGGGAGGCCGCCAACGGCCTCATCAAGAACATCACAGAGGAGCGCGAACGCTACATCCGCGAGCACTACGCGCATTCCGTCGCCAATCAGCGCGTGCAGGAACTGCGCAGCACCATGGGCGACATGATCGCGCCCAATCTATGGGCTGGTCTCACGCGTGCGCGGCCCGGTGCCGGCATTTGCATCGTCGGCAATCCGGAGCAGTGCGCAAACGTGCTCCAGCAGTACATCGACATCGGGTGTCACTCGTTCTGCCTCTCGGGCTATTTGCACGATGCCGAGGCATGGCGCTTCAAGAAGATGGTTCGCCCGC
>JAEYYJ010000295.1 GCA_023430845.1 Pseudomonadota bacterium | reverse complement strand
CCTGGTTGAGCGCGCCGATCTCGGTGAGCCAGTAGCCTTCGAGCTTGCCGTAGTTGTCGCCGCGGATGGCACGCGCGACGGTGCCGGAATTCTTCGCGACTTCCGGCGCCGAGCCGGCCTTGAGCGTGTAGATACGCAGCTCATTGATCATGGGCTTTCCTCCAGGGTGACGTCTGTCATTGGGAATGGAGCGCACGATAGGACGCCGGGTCGGCGTTGTCATCCGCGCAACCGGCCACGAGACAGCCATTCGATGGCGGCCTGGACCATCGTCGGCGCATGGGTGGGATCGTCAGCCAGTTCGGCCAACTCCGAAAGGCGGTGCGCGCCCGTGAGGGTTGAAATGCGCGCGCGGTCGGGCGAGAGGCCAGTGCGCGCCTCGTACGCCCGAATAACCCGTTCCGTGAGATCGGGCGAAATCAGGTTGGTGTAAATGAATTCCTGATGTCGGGCCCCGAGGCCTGAATCGGCAAAATCATAGATGCCGTTCAGGCGTTGCGCGCTGTGGTCGAAGGCCATGTTCCACCCGTGGCCATCGAAGAAACCATAGACCGTGCCGAGCGGATCCGCGGCCAGTTGCTCGTAGGCGGAAATGATGTCGGTGGCGGCGTGCCGGAATTCGGCTGGTAGCGCTGGAAGCGCTTTGGCACGCATGGCGTACGGACACTGCCATGGCGCGATCGGTGCCGCGCCGGCTGCAGTCATTCGATCGACAGGGAGGCAATGAAGCTCGAAGTAGAAGCGTGCGATATCGGCAGCGAGCCGATCACGTGCCGTGTTGGGGAGGGAGGCGTAGTCCGCGCTGAGGAGGTGCTGCCCGCGAATCTTCTGATGGCTCGAGAAAAGCGGCGGGCCTTCGTGAATGCGCATATCCGGCACCGGCATTCTCAAAGCCGGGCGCACGACGGCGAGCAGCGCTGCTTCTTTGATGAGCGCGGCTCGCGCGATCTCATGACGCGGAAATTTGAAGACGAGACGATCGTCGGCGCCGATGGCGGTGGAATGCCAACCTTCGCCTAAAACTTCGAGCCGAGCGTTCGTCAGCTCCGGAAACGCCGCGAGGATCGTTTCGCGCAGATGTGCGGGCACGTTGCCGAGCGAAGCGCTCATGCCGTCGAGAGATCGCGGGCGAGCAGGAGGGCATCTTCGCGCAGGCCACCGGGAAGCGTGTAGTAAGCCTTGCGGCGGCCGATCTCTTCAAAGTCGCAGGAGTCATACAACGCACGGGCAGCAGCGTTGCTGTCGGCAACATCGAGGAAGAGCCGCCGTGCGTCGGAACGTTTCGCTGCGCGCGCCGCGCCCTCGACGAGCTGGCGGCCGATGCCGTGTCCCTGCTGGTCCCGCGCGACGCCCACCGTGAGGATCTCGGCCTCGTCGGCGGCTATCTGGGCAATGATGAAGCCGAGGATCTCGCGGCCGGGCCGCACCGCGACGAGTGCCAGAGATGCCGGATGCTCGATCAGCGCCTGGATGGCGTCGCTGTCCCACGCGGTGGGGAAAAGCGCGGCGTGCATCTTAGCAATGGCGTGGGAGTCCTCCGGGGCGGCCCACAGCAGGCTGACAGGCGGGATCGCGGGACGCTTGCTCATGGACGCCTCGCGATGGGTTGGGGCTGCGGCTTCACATCGGGTGCGCGCAGGTAGAGCGGACTGATGCTGACGCTCGGCTCGCGTGATGCAGCGATCTGGGCGAGAAAGCGCGCGTGCGGCTCGATGACAGGAAGCGCCGTCTCGATGGCAGTCCCTGCCGCCTCGGCGACGAGTGCGGCGCCCGAGCCGATGACGATGGCATTGTGCGCGCGGGCAAGTGCGGCGGCCTCGTCGGCTGTCAGCAGCGCGGGCGTACTGTCGACAGGTTGATCGGCCGGCCCATGCAGCGCGCAGTAGAGCGCGCCCCGGCGCGCATCCACGGCGACGAGAAGCGTGCGGTCCGCAGCCGCCGCGCCGAGCAGATGTCGCCCGCGCGCGGCCATGACCTCGATGCTGCTGATGCCGACCACAGGGCGCTTGGCTGCGAGTGCGAAGGCGCGCGCGGCCGCGACGCCGACACGCACGCCTGTGAACGTGCCAGGGCCGATCGTCACGGCAAAGCGCTCGATGTCCGCGAAAGAGCGCCCTGCCGCCGCCATGACTTCGGCGATCATCGGCATCAAGCGCTCGGCGTGGCCGGTCTGGCGCGCTTCGTAGGACTCGCGAATGAAGACGTCGCCGTTTGCCGCGCGCGTGCGCACGGCTACGGAGACCGCCCCGAGGCAGGTGTCGAAGGCAAGGATAGCCATACGATCAGTCTAGATGATCTTGGCGACCTCGTCGAACGCCAGACGCGGCAGGCGGCCCATGAGCGCGGAGGGATCACCGTAGCCGAGGTTGATCAGGAAGTTGGATTTGATCTTGCCGCCGGGGAAGAATTCCTTGTCGACACCGGCCTGATCGTAGCCGGACATGGGGCCCGTATCGAGACCGAGCGCGCGCGCGGCGAAGATGAAGTAGGCGCCCTGCAGCGAGCCATTGCGGAAGGCAGTCGCCTGCGCGAAAGCCTCATTGCTGGTGAACCAGCTTTTGGCGGCCTGATTGTGCGGGAAGGTGCGCGGCAGGTTCTCGTAGAATTCGAGATCGTGGCCAAAGATCGCACACACCGGCGCGGACATGGTCTTGTCGCGATTGCCTTCGGAGAGGAAAGGCTTGAGGCGCGCCTTGGCCTCGGGTGTCTTCACGAACACGATGCGCGCCGGCTGGCAATTGGCGCTGGTCGGTCCGAGTTGGGCCAACTCGACCACCTGCTTGAGCAGGCTGTCCGGCACTTCCTTGTCGAGAAACTTGTTGTGCGTGCGCGCCGCGCGGAAGAGCTGGTCGAGAGCGGCGGCATCGATCGATGAGGCCATGAAAAGGGCTCCTTGGTCGTGAGCGGTCTACTGCCCGGCATCATGCGGCGCCGGCATCGAAAAGTGCATCGTTTATTTTTTCAGAACGAGTTGAACGAAAACGCCCCGCTGATGCGGGGCGTTTCATGTGATCTCGAATGTCCCGGCGATCAGACCGGCCGGACTTCCTGCACTTCGGGCAGGAAATGCTGCAGCAGGCGCTCGATGCCGCCGCGCAGTGTCGCCGTCGAGCTCGGGCAGCCCGCGCAGGCGCCGCGCATGTGCAGATACACGATGCCCTCGCGGAAGCCGTGGAAGACGATGTCGCCACCATCGTTGGCGACGGCCGGACGCACGCGCGTGTCGAGCAGTTCCTTGATGGCCTTCACGGTCTCCTCGTCGGCGGGATCGTAGTCGCCGCCCGGGAGGGCTTCCCCGTCCTCGCCGCCTTCCATGACCGGCGCGCCGGACATGTAGTGCTCCATGATCGCGCCGAGGAT
>JAEYYJ010000281.1 GCA_023430845.1 Pseudomonadota bacterium | reverse complement strand
TGCCGACGATGCTCTCGTAGCATTCCTTCGTCAGCTTGCCGGACGGCGTCGCATCGGCGGCGAGGGACAGCACCGGCTCCCAGCCGTGCTTGGCGCAGCCATCGAGAAAAGCCGCGATCTCCGTATTCGTGCCCTTGAAGAACGGCACGATCGCCTCGCCCACCTTGAACCCGCGCGCCTCGTAGGACTGAATGGTCGTCGGCTGGATCGAGAACGTGTTGGTCTCGTGCTTGAACCCAGCAATCAACACGCGCTTTGTCATCAGGAAGCTCCGGCTCAGGATCACTCTGCAGTCTTGGTCTCGTGTATGCTTCCACGAAACATGCGATGCTGTCACGCGGCGCGTGGACACGGCACATATGCGAAGGAGGCGTTCAATGCGACAGGTCACACTCAGAGGCGGCGAGACCATTCCGCAGCTTGGACTCGGCACGTGGCACATGGGCGAGCAGAGGGGCCAGCGCGCCGCGGAAGCTGACGCCCTCAAACTCGGCCTCGATCTCGGCATGACGCTTATCGACACGGCCGAAATGTACGGCGAGGGCGGTGCTGAGGAAGTCGTGGCGGAAGCCGTCAAAGGGCGTCGCGACGAGGCTTTCATCGTCTCGAAGGTCTATCCGCACAACGCGTCGAAAGCCGGCGCGATCGCCGCCTGCGAACGCAGTCTCAAGCGCCTGCAAACGGACCGCATCGATCTCTATCTGTTGCACTGGCGCGGATCGTATCCGCTCGCCGAGACGGTCGGTGCCTTCGAGCGCCTGAAGGCCGATGGCAAGATCCGTCACTGGGGCGTATCGAACCTCGATCCCGATGATCTCGATGAGCTGGCCGGCGTTCCGAACGGCAAGAACTGCGTGTCTGATCAGGTGCTCTATCATCTCGGATCGCGCGGCATCGACTTCGATCTCATCAAGCAATGCGCCGATGAGAAAATCATGGTCATGGCCTATTCGCCGCTCGGCCAGGGCCGCATTCTGCGCAATGCTGCGCTGGTCAAGATCGCCGCGCGCCATGGCGTGAGCCCAGCCGCAATCGCCCTCGCCTGGACTATGCGTCATCCGCATGTCGTCGCCATTCCGAAAGCTTCGCGGCCGGAGCACGTGCGCGAGAACCTCGTCGCGGCGGATCTCACGCTGACAACGGAAGATCTCGCCGAGCTCGATGCGGCCTTTCCGCCGCCTAAACGCGCCACCCCGCTCGGGATGCTCTGAGGGCTGCACTGAGCAACCGTTTCGGCTATGCAGGAGGCAGAATCCACGTCCGGAAGGGAAATTACATGAGCGCCGCCCCCGAAGACCGCCTGAAAGCCGCCATCGTCCATGTCACACCCTTCGAGCAGAACTGCACGCTCATCTGGGACGAGGCAACGAAGCGCGGCGCCGTGGTCGACCCGGGCGGAGACGTGCCGCAGATCGAAGCGGCGATCGCGCAAGTCGGTCTGACGGTCGAGAAGATCGTCCTCACGCACGGCCATCTCGATCATGTCGGCGGCGCTGTCGAGCTCAAGCAGAAGCTCGGTGTCCAGATCGAGGGGCCGCACATCGCGGACAAGTTCCTCATGGAGGGCGTCGAGGATCAGGCGGCGCGATACGGCCTCTCAGGCCTGCGCAATGCCACTTCCGACCGCTGGATGGAGGAAGGCCAGACGCTTACGATCGGCGGGCACGACTTCGAGATTTTCCATTGCCCCGGCCACTCGCCCGGCTCGCTCGTCTATGTCAATCGCCCGAATCGCTTCGCCCTGGTCGGCGACGTGATCTTCCGCGGCTCGATCGGGCGCACGGACTTCCCCTATGGCGACCACGATGCCCTGATCAACGCCATCAAGACGAAGCTTCTCCCGATCGGCGACGAGATCGCCTTCATCTGCGGCCACGGCCCCATGGGCCAGTTCGGCATGGAGCGGGAAAGTAATCCTTTCCTTGTTTAGGACGGCCTAGCGGCTTTTGGTTAGGACGGCCTGCCGGCCGGCGCGCAGTCGCGGGCTCATGACGTGGTGCACTACTGTCCCTTCTCCCCGCGTGCGGGGAGAAGGGACAGTAGTGCACCCGACGCCCGAACGCGCTATGCCTTCCGGCAACGAGCAGGAAACGCACCAGCACGAGGCCGCACATGCATTTCGCCCTGACTGAAGAGCAGCAGGCCATCCAGGAAACGGCGCTCGCCTTCGCCCGCGAGCGGATCGCACCCGACGCCGACAAATGGGACGAGACCTCGCATTTTCCCGTCGATGTGATCCGCGAGACGGCCGCGCTCGGCATGGCCGCGATATACGTGCCGGAGGACAAGGGCGGCACCGGTCTGTCGCGCCTCGACGGCGCGCTCATCATGGAGGCGCTCGCAACAGGCTGCCCCGCCATCTCCGCATACATCTCGATCCACAACATGGTCGCGTGGATGATCTCGAAGGCCGGCACGCCCGAGCAGATCGAGCGCTGGATGCCGAAGCTCGCCTCCATGGAATGGCTCGCGAGCTACTGCCTGACGGAGCCGGGCGCAGGCTCTGATGCTGCGGCCCTGCAGACGCGTGCCGAGAAGTCCGGCGATCACTACATCCTCAATGGCACGAAGCAGTTCATCTCCGGCGCCGGCGCGACCGACTTCTATTTCGTCTTCGCGCGCACGGGCGACGCCAGCCCGAATGGCGTATCAGCCTTCGCCATCGAGAAGGGTGCACCCGGTCTCTCCTTTGGTGCCAACGAGCGCAAGATGGGTTGGAATGCGCAACCGACGGCGCAGGTCATCATGGAGAACGTCAAGGTTCCGGCGGCAAATCTCGTCGGCGGTGTCGAAGGCCAGGGCTTCCGTCTCGCCATGTCCGGTCTCGATGGCGGGCGCATCA
>JAEYYJ010000273.1 GCA_023430845.1 Pseudomonadota bacterium | reverse complement strand
GTCGCCGCCACCTACGACATGCGGCCGACCGGTGCGAGCGAAAGCCAGTCCATGCTGCGTGACAGCACTGAGGGCGCAGCCAATGCCGTCCGTGCTGCTGCGCGGGCCGGCGTGCCGAAGGTTGTTCTGACATCTTCCGTCGCAGCGCTTCCTCGCGTGCGCCCAGAGGATCCGCCGGTCACGGAAGCGGACTGGGCGACCGATCTCGCCGTTCCTTATTTCCGCGCCAAGACCGAGGGCGAGCGCGCCGCGTGGAAGGCTGCGGAGGAAACCGGCATCAAGCTCGTCACGCTCCTGCCGGGAACGGTCGGCGGGCCGGACTTTCATCGCCGCACGCCCTCGCTCGGCATGATCGAGAGCATCATGCTCGGGTCTATGCGCCTCGGCGCACCGAACACGAACATCGCCTACGTCGACGTGCGCGATGTCGCGGCCGCCCATGTGCTGGCGGCCGAGCGCGACGTCGAAGGACGCTTCATCATCACCAACGACCACGCACCGGATATGAGGGAGCTGAGCCTGCTCATGCACTGGTCGGACGCGTCGGTTCCCGCAGCCCGGAACGTGCTCCCCGACTTCGTCATGCGCGCCGGTCCCGCGCTCGACTGGCTGCGTGCGAGCGTCCTCCGCACGCCCCGCATGGTGAGCCGCGAACTGGTCGACACCATGCGCGGCAAGGTCACCAAGGCGAGCAATGCCCGCGCCAAGGCCGAGCTTGGGTGGAGCCAGACAGTCGGTCTCGATCGCAGCCTCGCGGAAACCATGTCGGCCATCCGGGCGCTGCGCCGTCAGGAGGGGCACAAGCTCGTCATCTGACAAATTCGTGCGGCCAGGACACAAACTTCGGAATTGTTGGCCATTGACTTTCCGGGGCTGCTTGATCATCTTCCGGCGCATGAGCACCGGTTTTGCCATCATCCGACGTATGCGCGCGCGCCCCCTGGCGCGGCAGCGATGACGGCTTGTTGTCCGAAGAAGCCCGTTGATCGACCGCCGCCGCTCTGATGCGGCTTTTTTTGTGCCTGCAAGCACCGCTCTCCCGACTGGGACAACGATCAGGATCTCGACCATGGCCACGACGACCGCTGCCAAAAGCAAACCCGCCGCCATCAAAGGCAAAGTTCCGGCCGTCTTCATCGATGGCGAAGCCGGCACGACCGGTCTCGAAATCCGCCAGCGGCTCGCCGGCGCCAAGGGCATCGAGATCAAGTCCATCGATCCCGAGAAGCGCAAGGATCCGGCCGCGCGGAAAGCTCTGATGGCCGAGACGGATGTGGTCATCCTCTGCCTACCGGATGATGCGGCCAAGGAAGCCGTGGCGCTCGCCGACGAGCTTGGCGCCGACGGCCCGCGCATCATCGATGCCTCGACGGCACATCGCGTTGCGTCCGGCTGGACGTACGGTGTCCCAGAGCTGGCGCCTGGACAAGCCGATGCCATCGCGACATCGAAGCGCGTGACGAACCCTGGCTGCTATCCGACAGGCGGCATTCTGCTGCTGCGGCCGCTCGTCGACGCGGGCCTCATTCCCGCCGACTACCCCATCACCGTGAACGCGGTCTCGGGCTATTCGGGCGGCGGAAAGTCGATGATCCAAGCCTATGAGGCGGGCACCGCGCCATCGTTCGAGCTCTACGGGCTCGCAATGACGCACAAGCACCTGCCCGAGCTGCAGAAGTACAGCAATCTCACGCGGCGCCCGATATTCGTTCCGTCCGTTGGCAACTTCCGGCAGGGCATGCTTGTGAGCGTGCCGCTCCATCTGGACACGTTGCCTGGCAGCCCTTGCCTCAAGGATCTGGAGCTGGCGCTCGACAAGTATTACCAGGACCAGAAGCTCGTCTCGGTCATCAAGGAGCCGACAGCGACACTGCCACGCCTCGAAGCCGAAACGCTGAACGGGACGGACAAAATCGAGTTGTTCGTCTACGGCAGTGCGGCGCTGAAGCAGGCCGTCCTGGTCGCGCGTCTCGACAATCTCGGCAAAGGTGCGTCGGGCGCCGCCGTGCAGAATCTCGGCGTCATGCTGGGCTTGGAATTCTAGTTTGTTGACGCTGCAGGTTCGAAGCTCGCGGAGAGCTGTAGCACCAGCTCGTTCAGAACGAAGCGGCCGGCGCGCGTCGCGATCAGGCGATGGGGCGTCGCTTGTTGGAGAAACGCGAGCTTCTCCAACCGCTCGATAGCAGCACACGACGGGCGAACGCCACCGAGCGCTTCCAGGCGCCGAAGATCGATCCCTTCGGCCAGTCGCAGGCCCATGAGCAACATTTCATCGGCTTCTTCCGCGGGCGTGAGCGTCGTGTCCTCGATGATGCCGTGCCCCCGCTGCTCGACAGCCGCAGCCCACGCTTCGGGCTGACGCTCGCTCATGAGCGCGTGGCGCACCCCGTCGATCACGAGGCGCCCATGCGCCCCCGGACCAACGCCAGCATAGTCGCCATAGCGCCAGTACGTGAGATTGTGCTGGCTCTCGGCCCTCGCGCGCGCGTGATTTGATATCTCGTATGCAGGAATGCCGACAGCGTCCGTCAGCTCCTGCGTGATTTCGTAGAGCGTGTCGGCGAGTTCGGGATCGGGCACGGCGAGCTTACCGGCGCGATGCAGCCCAGCGAAGGGCGTGCCCTCCTCGATCGTGAGCTGATAGAGCGAGAGATGATCGCGCATCATGGCGAGCGCTTCCGTCAACTCCCCGCGCCAGGCTTCAGGTGTCTGCGCGGGGCGCGCGTAGATGAGATCGAAGGAAAATCGATCGAACGTGCGCCCAGCAATATCGATAGCGCGGCGCGCTTCAGCGACAGAGTGCAGACGGCCTAGCGCCTTGAGGTCCCTATCATTCAATGCCTGCACGCCCAGCGAGACGCGGTTGACGCCCGCTGCGCGATATCCGGCGAAGCGATCGGCCTCGACGCTCGATGGGTTGGCTTCGAGTGTGACCTCGGCGTCGCGTGCGACCGGCCACGACTTAGCGATGGCATCGAGCACACCGCCAACGGTCTCGGGCTTCATGAGCGAGGGTGTGCCGCCGCCGAGGAAGATGCTCGTCACCGTGCGGCCCGGCGCGAGCGCCGCCATGTGCGCGATCTCACGCGCGAAGGCAGCGGCGAAGCGTGGCTCGTCAACGCCGGCCATGCGCACGTGGCTGTTGAAGTCGCAGTACGGGCATTTGGACGCGCAGAACGGCCAATGGACATAGACGCCAAAGCCGGGGTCCGCGGTGTTACCCATCGCGCTTGTCCATGAGGGCCGCAACGAACAACGCGAACGCGCGCGCACGATGGCTGATGGCGTGCTTGGCCTCCGCCTCCATCTCGCCGAAGGTCAGCTCCTCGCCATCGGGCAGGAACATCGGATCGTAACCGAAGCCCTTATCGCCACGCGGCGGCCACACGAGATGGCCGAACACCTTGCCTTCGAATACTTCCGTCTCGCCATCAGGCCACGCGAGGCACAGCGCCGCGGTGAAGTTCGCGCGGCGACTATCGGGATCGCGCGCGAGTTTCTCCTCCAGCTCGCACTCGACGCGCTGCATGGCATAATTGAAATCCTTGGACGGTCCAGCCCAGCGCGCCGAGTAGACGCCCGGATCTCCGCCAAGGGCCTCGACCTCCAATCCCGAGTCGTCGGAAAGCGCGGGCAGTCCGCTCGCCTTGGCACTGTGCAGCGCCTTCAGCCTCGCATTGCCGGCGAATGTCGTCTCGGTTTCCTCGGGCTCGCTGATGTTGAGCTCACCTGCCGATACCGCACTCATGCCATAGGGGCGAATGAGGTCGTTGATCTCGAGGATCTTCCCGGGGTTGTGGCTGGCGACGACGAGCCGTGTACCGGGAGCGAGTTTGCGCATGAGCCCAATCCTTAAGAGTCCAAGCCCCAGATTTTGGGCTCGGCAAACTCGAGACAATTGCCCGCGGGGTCGCGAAAGTAGATAGAACGCCCGCCGCTCGGCCACACGAAGTCCGCTTCGATGCTAATGCCAGCCGCTTCGAGGCGCGCCTTCCAG
>JAEYYJ010000260.1 GCA_023430845.1 Pseudomonadota bacterium | reverse complement strand
TCGTGAATGGCTTCGGTCACGCTCGTGCTCCTTTTCAGATTATCGCGTACGCGCTTCTGGCGATGTGCCGTGGCGTACGCCTTGGGGGTCACGCCCGTCGTGTTCTTGAAGATGCGATGGAAGTAGTAGGGGCTGAGCCCGACGGCATCAGCCAACGCATCGAGTGTCGGCGGTTCCTCCGCAGCTTCGATCATGCGGCACGCCTCCGCGACCATGCGTGCGTGCTCGACATCCTGTGATGCCGCATCGGGCTTGCAGCGTTTGCAGGGACGGAAGCCAGCGGCGCGTGCCGCCTCGCCCGAGGCATGGAACGTCATATTCTCGCGGCGCGCGTGGCGTGACGGACAGGACGGCCGGCAGTAGACTCCGGTCGTCGAGACCGAATAGACGAACGTGCCGTCCAAGGACTTGTCACGCGCGATGACTGCCGCGTAGTAGCGATCCTGAGCCGACTCGGCAGAGCGGCGGCTCGTCGATTTGTCGATCGTGCGTGTCATCGCTCGCGTCCTATCTCACTTCCTGGATTGGAAGATAGTCGCCCGCTTTGTCGATCGCACTCCGATCCTTGCTTTCAAATCCAGATTCTCATTGAACAGCCGACAATCAGTCCGCCGCCAATGGGGCGCCCGCGCTCACGCCCTCAGAAGTCTGGCGCCCGCGCCGAGTGCCCGCAGCTTGCCTGCGGCGACGGCGCGCGGCAAAGGGGCCATGCCGCAGTTCGTGCAGCCCTGGATACGCTCGGCATCGGCATGCTTCAGCGCTTCCCGGAGCGTGCCCGCGACCTGCTCGGGCGTCTCGACCTGGCTCGTCGCGACGTCGATGGCACCCACAAGGATGGTCTTGTCCGCGAGATGCGAGATCAGCGAAATCGGCACGCGCGAGCCCGCACATTCCAGCGAGACCTGCTGGATCCTCGAACGGTTCAGCGCGGGGAAAATCTCCTCGTACTGACGCCACTCGCCACCGAGCGTCTCCTTCCACTTGAGATTGGCCTCGATGCCATAGCCGTAGCAGATATGAACCGCGGTGGTGCATTTCAGTCCCTCGACCGCCGTTTCGAGCGCGGCTATGCCCCACTCCTTCACATCGCGCATGAACACATTGAAAGCCGGCTCGTCGAACTGGATGACGTCCGCGCCGAGCGCTTCGAGCTCGCGTGCCTCGGCATTGAGCACTTTGGCGAAGGCCATGGCCATGTCCGCGCGGCGACCATAGTGGGCATCCGCAATCGTATCGCAGATGGTCATCGGCCCCGGCAAAGTGAACTTCATCTGTCGCTTCGTATTGGCGCGCACGAAGCGCACATCCTCGCTGTGCACCGACCTCTTGCGCGTAATCGGCGCAGTGACGGTCGGCACCTCGACGACATAGCGGTTGTCGCGAATGCCCATCTGCGTCTTCTTCTGCCAGTCGATGCCGCCAACGTGCTCGAGAAAGCCATGCACGAAATGAATGCGGAACTGCTCGCCATCCGACACGATATCGATGCCCGCATCCTCCTGTAGCTTCAGCCACACGAGCACGGCATCTTCCTGCGCGTGGCGCAGATCGTCGCCCTCATGCCGCCATGCGCCCCAAAGCTTTTCGGGCTCTGCGAGCCAGGCAGGCTTCGGCAGGCTGCCGGCTATCGTGGTCGGGAATGGCGAGTGGGCCATGATGATATCCTCCCTGATACTATTTTTTGATTGATGCGCCTGACTTGAAACAGGGCGCAACGTAACGTGTATCAGCGCTCCGCCGCAGCCGGACTCGCGGGAGTTTCGGTCACAATCCGTTGATCCGCATGAGCGCGTCGAAGTGCTTCTGCGCCTGGAAATCGATGGCCTGCATGTACTGGCGCGCGGTGTCCCTGGACTGCTCGTCGGTCATGACCTGCAATGGCAAGCCGGTGGACATTGCCAACACCTGCTGCTTCGCCGCCCGCTCGAGATAGTAAAGATCATCGAAAGCAAAGGCGATCGATGGACCGCCGATCGATATGCCGTGATGAGCAAGGAAGAAGACATCCGCCGCGGGATTCGTCCTTTGCGCCTCGGCAATGCGCTTCCCTTCTTCCTCATCGAGTGCGATGCCGCCAAACGACTGGTAGGCGACACGCCCGTAGTAGCGTGCCGCCGTCTGATGCGCCATTTCGAGCCGGCCATTCTGGACCATCGTAAGCGACGTCGCCCATGGCATGTGCACGTGCAGAATGCACTGGTGACGTGGATTGGCGCGATGACCTTGGACGTGGATGTGCCGCGCCGTGGCCTCGACCTCGCCATCGCCCTCGACGACCTGGCCATCGCCATCGATGAGCAGCAGATGCTCCGGACGCATCTCCGACCAATGCAGGCCATAGGGATTGATCAGATAGCGTTCCTCCTGGCCTGGTACCACCACCGAGAAGTGATTGCAGATGCCCTCCGAGTAGCCGAATTTTTCTGCAAGGCGAAAGGCGGCAGCAAGCTCGCGACGCAGCCGCATGGGGGAGCTGGCAGAAGTGGGCATGGAGATCCTCGCTATCGGGAAATAAATGGGGTCCGAAAAGCATAGGAAGGATATGGCGCCATGCCAAGCCGGACGGCGACGAGCGACTTGACCGGCCTATTGGAAGCAACGCACCCTGTTGTCCCCAAAGCGATGGAGCATCTTCAAACAAGACGACCAGGTAAAGGTCGTGCTCACGCTCTAACTTTGTCACCCTTGGGAGGGATCGCATGAAACTGCTTCAGGACAAGGTCTGTGTGGTGACGGGCGGCGCGGGTGCGCGCAGCATCGGCCGCGCAACGGCTGCTGCATTCGCCGAGCACGGCGCTCACGTCGCCATCCTCGACATCGATGGCGCAGGCGCGGAAGCCGCCGCGGCTGCGCTTCCCGGTAGCGGTCACAAAGGCTATGCCTGCGACGTCACGAACCGCCAGCAATGCTTCGATGTCGTGGCGGCAGCCGAGCGCGCGCTCGGTCCCATTACCGCGGTTGTGAACTCCGCGGGCATTGCCGAGCCCGCATCGTTCGTCGATATCGCATCGGACCGCTACGACGCGATGATGGACGTGAACCTGCGCGGCACGTTCCACGTCTGCCAGGCTGCCGCACGATCGATGATTGCGGCCGGCACCGGCTCAATCATCAACATCGCGTCGGTCGC
>JAEYYJ010000248.1 GCA_023430845.1 Pseudomonadota bacterium | reverse complement strand
CTCGGGGTCGAAAGCGCGGTAAAGGCGCACCCGGACTTCATCGCCGGCTGCCGGCGACGCGGGATCGAGAACATTGATATGGTCTGCGTCGATCCATGGTCCGCGGGCTCGTTCGGCATAGCGGGCGAGGAAGGGCGTCGCATCTCGCATACTTTTGCCTGGCTCCGCACGCGCAAGGACGGCAACTATTACGCTCACCCCATAGAAGGCCTTAACGCGGTCGTGGACGTCGATTCCATGACGGTTCTGCGCGTCGACGACCATTTCGCGGGGGCCGATCCGCTGCCGGTTCCACTGACTGAAAGCCAGTATGACGCCCGCTTCCAAGAGCGCTTCGCGCCGGGCGGCAAGCCGCTCGATGTCATTCAGACGGAAGGACCAAGCTTTACGGTCGTTGGCCGTCACATCAGCTGGATGGGCTTCGACGTTCGCGTTGGCTTCAACAATCGTGAGGGATTGATCCTGCATGAGATCGGCTACACGGCGGACGGCGTTCGTCGCCCGATCGTGCACCGCGCCTCTCTCGCCGAGATGGTGGTCCCCTACGGAAGCCCCGAACGCGCGCACTATCGAAAAAACGTTTTCGACATTGGCGAGTACGGTCTCGGAAAGCTTGCGAACTCGCTGCGCCTCGGCTGCGATTGTCTCGGTGCCATTCACTACATGGACGCCTGGGTGAACGGGATCGACGGCACGCCCGTCAAAATCGAGAATGCGATCTGCATTCACGAGGAGGACCAGGGCCTCGGCTGGAAGCACTGGGATTGGCGGACGGATATCGCCGAGGTGCGTCGCCTGCGCCGGCTCGTGATCTCATCCGTCTCGACCGTGGGGAACTACGAGTACGCGTCCTATTGGTATCTCTACCAGCATGGCGGCATCGAGTTCGAGATGAAGGCGACGGGCATCATCAACACCGTCGCGTGCGAGCCCGGTCGGCCGAGCCGCTATGGAAACGAGGTCATGCCCGGCGTCATGGGGCAGATCCATCAGCACCTCTTCTGCGCGCGGCTCGACATGGATGTCGACGGTTCGGACAACTCCGTGGTCGAGCACAACATTGTCGTGCCGCCATCAGGGCCGGAAAATCCGCACGGCAACGTCTTCTACGAGGAAGAGACGACGCTGAAGACTGAAAAGGAGGCTTGCCGTCGCGTCAATCCGGCGACGATGCGCTACTGGAAGATCATCAATCCCAGCGTGCGCAACGCCGTCGGCAAGCCGACCGCCTACAAGCTTGAGGCAACAAGTCCGGTAACGGCATTCACGGACCCCGCCAGTCCGTCAGGTCTAAGAGGCGGCTTCATCCAGAACCACTTGTGGGTGACGCCGCACGCCGCAGACGAGCGCTATCCGGCCGGCGAGTATGTCAATCAGTCCGAGGGAGGCTTGGGTTTGCCTCAATGGATCGAAGCCGACCGCCCGGTCGAGAATACCGACATCGTCGTATGGCATGTCTTTGGTCTGCACCATCCGGTGCGGCCAGAGGACTTTCCTGTCCAGCCGGTAGTCACCTGCGGCTTCAAGCTGATGCCGTCTGGCTTCTTCGATCGCAATCCGATGATCGACCTGCCGCCGACACGGAACGAGGCGAGCTGCTGCGTCTGATCCGAGGTCCGGCGCCTCCATCTGATCACGGAGGCGCCGTCTGTGCTATGGCTTCGAGTGCGGACGTCGAGGCCTTGCCGCGCACACGCAGTCACCTCTTCCGGCCAGATAACAGATTGATTTGCCTGGCGATCCCGGCAGGATTTGAACCTGCGACCCCCAGATTAGGAATCTGGTGCTCTATCCGGCTGAGCTACGGGACCGGATGCCGCTCCGATCGATCGGGCGGCCGAAGGCCGGCCACACTTGCGCGTTTCCTGAGCCGAGGTCAAGACGTGGGGAGCGGGCCGCCTACGTGCTCTTCCGCAACCGCGACGACGGCGCGGAATGCGTGCCATGTCGCGTGCCCGATCAGCGGAAAAATCAGCACCAGGCCAAGAAAGAGCGTTGCGCAGCCGAGCGCCATGAAGCCGCCGATGAGGCCTGCCCAGAGTAGCATCGGCTTTGGATTGCGGCGCACCGCGGCGAGGCTCGTGACAGCCGCCGATATGGCGTCCATGCGATGCACGAGCAGCATCGGCACGGCGACGACTGAAACGGTGTAGACGGTCGCCGCGAGCACGCCGCCAACCAGCGATCCGACGATGAGCAGCCCAAGCCCCGCCGGCGTGAACAGCAGGCGCGAAAGAAACTCGGATGGCGGCGGCAGGCCAGCACCACCGAGGAAGAGCACGAGCAGGATGAAGGCCAGCTCGAGCCAGACCAGGAATATGACCATCAGGCCGACGCCGAAAAAACCGAGCTGGCCCTTGGCCCTGAGGCCGGCACCAACCACATCGGCAAGCTCGATGGGCTCGCCGCTTTCGAGCCGCCTGCTCGTTTCGTAGAGGCCGACCGCGAGCAGCGGCCCGACCAGCATGAAGCCGCCAGCCAGAACCGGCACCAGAGACTGCCAGCGCGCCAGAGTCAACCCGACCAGGAGACCGCCGGCCACGATGGCAAATATGGCCCCGTAGGCGAGCGAAATATGCGGCACGCGCCACATATCGTTCCAGCCGGCCGCGAGCCAGGCCCATGGAGCGTCAAAGGGCACATTGCGGATCGTGACCGCCGATCGAGCGATGGCAGGCGCAGCGGTTGCACGTTCCAGCACTATGTCTCGCGTCATCCGAAACGGCTCCTCCCAGCGGACACGGACCTCGATTTTCCTAACGTATGCCCCGTGCGCGTGGGACGACGCTTGATGAAGATCAATCCTCAATACCAATGGAATGCCCACGAAGCCGCGCCGCGGCTGCATGGGCGTGCGCGACAGCGTGGCTTGCCCCTCGGGATACGATCGCGCAATTCTATGGCTCTCGAGCCGCAGTCCACAATGCCGACGGCCGAACGGCCGCGCCTTACGGGAGAGCTGAGACGCCATGCCCCTCGACCGCAACCACGCCGTTCCTGCCCTCATCGGCGCCCCCGATGATTTTCTCATGGTCGCCGGCCTCGCCGGAACCGCCTATGAGCTCGCGGCGATCACCGACGACGGCGACAATCTGTACGCCCTCGGCGGTGCCATGGGAGCCGCGCTCTCCATGGGCCTTGGCCTGGCACTCTCCCAGCCGAAGCGGCGCGTGCTCGTGGCGACCGGAGACGGCGAGTTGCTGATGAACGTCGGCGCACTCGCCACCATCAGTGTGATGCAACCGGCGAACCTCTCTATCCTCTGCGTCGACAATGGCCACTACGGCGAGACCGGCTTCCAGCGGAGCCACACCAGCCTCGGCGTCGATCTCGAGCAAATGGCGATCGGCGCCGGCATCGGCTCGACCATGACCATCGAGCGAGAGGATCAGCTCCCTGCAGGCGCGCGGATGCTGCGCGAGAGCAATGGTCCCTGTTTCGTCCTTCTCAAAGTCTCGACTGCCGATCCGCGCAAGGACAAGCTTTCGCTCGACGCTGGCGCGAATCGCGTGCGCTTTCGTCACGCCATACAGCGCGCCTCGGGCTGAAGCCCGAGCGCAAGAATAAGAACGACAAGAACACGACCGGCCAACGAGCCGTCCCGGGAGGGAAACAAGACATGGCCCGCAAGTCATTGCGCCAGCGCGTGCTCGCCGGAGATACCGT
>JAEYYJ010000203.1 GCA_023430845.1 Pseudomonadota bacterium | reverse complement strand
AGAGAGCTGCACGGAAACGCCGAAGCGCTCGATCAGGTAGAACGTGTAGTAGGACGTAAAGGCCGCCGTATAGGCGTTCTTCGACAGCAGGATCAGGATGAGGATCGCCATGGCGAAGAGCACGTGCCCCGTCGGGAGCATGGGGCCGGAATGACCAGCCGTCGCGCCCTGGCCCGCTGATGCGGCCGCGGCCGCCGCCTGCGATCGGCGCATCTCGATATAGCGCGCGCCCGTCCAGGTCATGAGCACCATGGCCACCAGCGCAACGACGGACACCCAGGCGAGGCTCGTCTGGCCTCGCGGAACCACGAGCATCGCGGCGAGCAGCGGGCCCGCGGCATAGCCGACGTGGCCGCCGATCTGGAAAATGCCCTGCGCGAAGCCCTGCTGGCCGGCCGCTGCATGGCGCGCCATGCGGGTCGCCTCGGGGTGGAACACGGCCGAGCCGAGCCCGATCATGGCGGCTGAGGCGAGCACGGTGCCGTAGTTCGGCGCGAAGGACAGGCCGAAGAGACCGATGAGCGTGGCCCCCATGCCCGCGACCATCGCATAGGGCCACGGCCGCGCGTCGGTGACGTGGCCGAGGATCGGCTGCAGCAGCGACGACGTCACCTGAAAAGCCAGCGTAATCAGTCCGATGTGGGCGAAGTCGAGCTGGTACGCCTCCTTGATCAGAGGGTACATGGCCGGAATCATCGACTGAATGAGATCATTCAGCAGGTGCGCCCCGCTCAGGGCGACCAGGATGGGCAGAAGCGGCCGGCTCGTGGCATTGGCGAGGGTGGCGGTCATGGCCGGGGAGGAATGATCTTGCTCGGGCGCGTCGTCAACTGACATCTCAGCAGCGCATGGCGGGCATTCGGAGCGAAGCAGGGCTTATGTCCGGACCGCTCAGGGGAGCGGATCCGTCCTGAAGAGCGTCACGCGGATGCCCCCGTTCGCGACGGGGGCCGTCGTTGGAAGGAACGGCAGTCCGGTGGCGCGTGCGAGCGATGCCTCGTTCGTGATCAATCCGACCCGCCAGCCCGCGAAGTGCTTCTTCAGCATCTCGCCCATAGCGCGATAGAGCGCCAGGAGCCGCTTCTTGTCGCCGATGCGATCGCCATAGGGCGGGTTGATGATGACGAGGCCAGGAGAACCTTGCGGCGGCTCGAGATCGCTGATGCTTTGCTGCCTGAATTCGGTCATGTCGGAGACGCCGGCCCGCACCGCATTGGCGCGGCTCATCTCGACAGCTCCGGCATCGCGATCACTTCCGTAGAAGCGCAATTCCGACTTTGTTGTGAGTGACGCGCGGCGCATCTCGTCCCAGGTCGCAGCATCGAACGTCGCAAGCTGCTCGAAGGCGAAGTGCCGCTCACGTCCGGGCTTCAATCCGGCGGCGATTTCCGCAGCCTCTATGATGAATGTGCCGGACCCGCACATGGGATCGACGACAGTCTCTTTTCCGTCGTAGCCGCACTGGCGCAGAAAGAGCGCGGCAAAGGTCTCGCGCATCGGCGCCTTGTTGACGGCCACCTTGAAGCCGCGCTTGTGCAGAAGCTCCCCCGAGGTGTCGACGCTGATCGTGCAGAAATCGCTTTCGAGACGCGCCATGACAGTCACGGGCGCGTCCTCCGCCGATTTTGCGCCTAGTGTCTCGCGAATGGCATTCTCAATGCGCTGGGCGGCAGCGCCGGAGTGGTAAATCTTCGAGCCCTTGCAGGTGGCCTCGACGCGGAAAGCCACATCCTTGCGCAACACGTCGGCCCATGCGACGGCTCGCGCCTTCTTTTCCAGCTCGGTGAGATGAAAGGCGCGAAAAGTGCCGATGCGTGCCAGCACCTTGTTCGCGCCGCGCACTTCCAGATTGGCGCGCCATGCATCGCGCCAGTTCCCGTTGACCGTAACGCCGCCTGCGATCTGCTTCGCCGCTCTGAAACGGAGCGACTTGACCTCCTCCCACAGCATGGCCTCCAGGCCCGGCGCTGTCGCCATGAAGATCTCGAAATGGTCGGTCGGCTTCATCGACACCAATTTCCAGCGAACTCTTCGCCGGTTCTCACGTTATTCGGATAAGCCCCGCCATAACATGGAGGACGCGAGAAATGCTGGATTATTTGAAATCCCTCTTCTGGCCCGACGAGGAGGGCCGGGACGAGGAGCGCCGGAACGAGAGCGAGAGGGACGAGCAGGCCCGCAAGCTTGAAATGGACGAGCCGATGGCAGGTGCCGGCGCGATGCTGGCCGGCGAGCATGACAAATCCGAAACCGAGAGGAATCTCAAGCGCGCAACGCGCGGCAGCATGAAAGAAGGCGACTACTGACGCAGCCCTTCGAGCGCCTGCCTCACTCCAGTGGTGCGAGCCGGGTATCGAGCGCTAGCACAAGGCACCAGTGCGGCTCGAAGTTCGCGCCCATGGGCCAGACGTTGGCGCGGAAGGCTTCGAGAAGTCCTTCCTCGTATTTCTTGAACCAGGTCTTCTTGCACAGAATGAACTTGGTCGCCGCGAAGATGGACTCGCGATCGATGATGCAGAGCACCGTCATTTCCGGGTGGCGATCGAGATAGGCCTGAACGGCAAGCATCAGCGTCGGATATCCGGGGTGCAGCATGTCATCGAGGACAATGACGCCGTCATCGCGGATCACGGCTGTCGCGAGTTCCAGATCCTTGGTCAGCGCCGCCTGCGTGTGTTCCCCATCGACATGAATGAGGCGCACCTTCTCGCCGTCGAGCTTTGCGAGCAGCTCGGCGGCGGTAATCTTGTTGCTATCGGCTTTCCACGTGATGCGCTTCTCGGCGGGCGCGTTCTGGCGCACGCAATTCGCCTCGAAGCGATCGAGCACTTGCGGGTTCGGCCACTCGAATGTGTCGATGCCAAGTGCACGCTCGCCGTCCCGCAGTGCTTTCACGAGCGCGATGAAGAAGCGTCCCTCGAACGCGCCGAGTTCCGCGACCGGGCCCCTCACGCCGAGATCGGACTGGATGCGCATGAGCCCGCAACAAACGGCCGCCGCAAAGCGCGACGACATGCCGATCACCTTGTCGTAGTTCCCATCAAGATAGGCATCGACGGCCGGGATGCCGGAGTGAACGGTCGTCGATGCTATCATGCTCATTCCTGAAGTCCTTGGAGCGCATCGCGCTCGGGCTTAAAATCCGTAGAGCGCGGCGCGCTCCGGGTCCTTCGTTGCCACGAGCCGGGCGAGATCGACAATCACCTTCGCCTGCTTCCACGTCGCGTCGTCCTGGAACTTGCCGTCGACGATCGCGGCGCCTGTGCCGTCCGGCATGGCTGCGAGGATTTTCTTCGCAAATGCGACTTCATCAGGGTCGGGGCTGAAAACGCGCTTGGCAATATCGATCTGCGTCGGATGCAGCGACCACGCACCGAGGCATCCCTGCAGGAATGAGTTGCGGAACTGGGATTCGCACGCGGCGAGATCCGCGAAGTCGCCGAAGGGCCCGTAAAAGGGCTTGATGCCGACGCTCAGGCAGGCATCTACCATCTTCTGCACGGTGTAGTGCCAGAGATCCTGCTGGGCGAAGGCGCGCTTACTGCCGTCCGCCGCCTCATCGGCGATCACGCCGTAGTCTGGATGGCCGCCGCCGACGCGCGTCGTCTTCATGCCGCGCGAGGCCGCGAGGTCGGCAGGCCCAAGGCTCATGCCGTGCATGCGCGGCGAGGCTGAGGCGATTGCCTCGACATTCTTCACGCCCTCGGCCGTTTCCAGGATAGCGTGGATGAGAATGGGCTTCCTGATGGCATGTTTGGCCTCTAGCTGGGCCAAGAGCTGATCCAGGTAATGAATATCCCACGGGCCTTCGACCTTGGGCAGCATCATGACGTCGAGCTTGTGCCCGACGGCCGGCACGATGGCCATGATGTCGTCGAGGCCCCAGGGCGAGTTCAGACAGTTGATGCGCGTCCACAGGCCCGTATTGCCGAAGTCATTGGCGTTCGCCATCTCGATGAAACCGGCGCGCGCATTTTCCTTCTGATCGGCAGGGATTGCGTCCTCGAGATTGCCGAGGACGACGTCCACCTGCTTGATCAGCTCAGGCAGGCGCGCGCGGATCTTCGCATTGTGCGGCGGCACGAAGTGAATCATGCGCTCGAGCTGCACGGGGAGCTGCCGATAGGGCTCGGGGGCACCAGTCGCGAGGGGGGCGAAGAATTTTGCCGGGGTGCGCGTCACGCTCATGGTTCGCCTGGGCCTCGCTGGATTGGGGGGCTGATACGCCCCTTTGTAGCGTGGCCTTCGCAGATGCGAAAGGCGACCGATTGGGGCTGTTTGTCGGAAGGATGGGCAGGCAGTCGCGCCTTCAGCGCTCGCGCTTTCCGTCCTTCTCGTTCACCCAGCGGGCATTCCACCACATCCACTGCTCGGGGTTCTCGCGGATCCAGCCTTCGAATACCGCGAACATCGC
>JAEYYJ010000153.1 GCA_023430845.1 Pseudomonadota bacterium | reverse complement strand
TCGATGTTGCCGCCGAGGGTTTCCTTCATCTGCGCCGCACCGCCGAGCAGATGCACGATGCGGAAATTCACGCCGGGGCTTGCCTCTTCGACCATCAGGATCGCGAGGTGATCATCCGAGAGGATGCCGGTCGTGGCAGCGCGGATGGTGCCGGGCTTCGCCTTTGCCGCATCGATTACGTCCTTCATCGTCTTGAAGGGACTGTTGGCGGCGACCCAGACCACGCCAGGGTCGAGCACCTGGTTGGCGATGGGCGTGAAGCTGCCCTCGTTGAAGATGGCTTGGCGATCGGGATCGAGGATCGTCGTGTTGGTCGCGGGCAGATTGAGGAAGCCGATGGTGTAGCCATCGGGTTTCGCGCGCGCGAGCTCCGTCCAGCCGACCTGACCGCCGGCACCACCGCGGTTCACGACCACGATCGGCTGTCCGATCATCTTCTCGGCAATGCCGGCGATGACACGCGCACCGATGTCGGTGGAACCGCCGGCGGGGAACGCGACGATCATGTTGATCGGCCGCGTTGGATATTCCTGGGCTGATGCCCCCGCCGAACCAAGCGCCGCAACGAACGCCCCCGCCGTCACGGCCATTGCCAGTCTGAGCAGTCTCATGGGTGGTCCTCCGGTACAAAACGCCAATCGAATTGGCTTTCGGCTGAAGTGCCAACAAAGTTGGCTCGGTTAATCGGCATTGGGATCCCTGATCTCTTTAGGGGCGAATTGCATGGCCGCAAAGACAAGGATGGCAATGGCAAGTGCCAGCAGCGAGGCGGACAACGGGCGCGTGACAAAAATGCTGAAGTCGCCTGCTGACATCTCGAGCGACGTCCGCATGGACTTCTCGATTTGCGGGCCGAGAATGAGCCCAAGCACCAAGGGCGCGAGTGGGAAATTGAGCTTGCGCAGCAGATAACCGATCACACCAAAGCCGAGCATGACCCAAAGGTCGAAAATGCTCTGATTAATGCTGTAGGCACCGATGATGCAAAAGAGCAGCGTGCCGGCGCAGATGTACTGGTAGGGGATCTCCAGGATCTTCGCCCACAGCCCGACGAGCGGCAGATTGAGGATCAGCAGCAGGACATTGCCGATGAAGAAGCTCGCGATCACCGCCCACACGAGATCGGGCCGCTCCTGAAAGAGCAGCGGTCCCGGCGTGAGGCCGTTGATGATGAAGGCGCCCATCAGAACCGCGATTGTCGGCGAACTCGGAATGCCGAGCGTCAGCAGCGGCACCATGGCGCCGTTCGCGTAGCTGTTGTTCGCCGTCTCCGGCCCGGCGACACCCTCGATCACGCCGGTGCCGAATTTCTCGGGATGCTTCGAGAGGCGCTTCTCGACGATGTATGACATGAACGTCGGGATGATCGCGCCGACACCCGGGATGAGCCCGAGAAAGAAGCCTATTCCCGTGCCGCGCCAGATCGCGCCCAAGGAGCGTTGCCATTCCTCGCGCGAAGGAATGAGCCCCCTGAGATTGGTCTTGATGACCTCGCGATAAGGTTTCTCCGCCGTCGCCAGGATCTCACCAACGCCGAACAGCCCCATGACGACAGGGATGAAGCCGAGCCCGTCGAACAGCTCCGGCATGCCGAACGTGAAGCGCGGCGCGCCGCGCACGGGATCGAGACCGATCAGTGAGATGAGCAGGCCGGTGACCGTCATGAGGACGCCGGCGAGAAGCGAGCTTCCGGCAAGGCTCGTCACGAGCACGAGCCCGACAACCATGAGCGCAAAAAATTCCGGCGGGCCGAAGCTCAGGGCCAATCGCGACAGCGGCGTCGCAACGACAACGAGGAGCACGGTCGCGATCAATCCGCCGATGAAGGAACCGATGGCGGCAATGCCGAGCGCCGCGCCTGCACGCCCCTTCTTGGCCATGGCGTGCCCATCGAGGCACGTGATGACGGAGGCAGCCTCGCCCGGCACGTTGATCAGCACGGAGGTGATCGTGCCGCCATACATCGCGCCGTAGTAGATGGCTGCGAGCATGATGATGGCGCCGGTCGCATCGAGCTGGAAGGTGAGAGGAATGAGGATCGCCGTGCCTGCCGCGGGCCCGATGCCGGGCAGCACGCCGATGAGCGTGCCGAGAAAACAGCCGATGAACGCGAACGTCAGGTTCGTCGGCGTCGCCGCCGCGGCAAAGCCCGCCATGAGATACTGGAAGGTATCAACCATCGGCTCTGCCCCCCATCACAGCCCGAACTCCCCGATGGGTAGCGGCACCTTCAGCCAGTAGTAGAAGCTGTGAAACACGCCGAAGCTGAGCGCGAGCGCGACGAGCGCTATGGCGAGGTAATTCCTGACACCGAGCACCAGCAGCATGAGCACAATGAAGATGAACGAGGTCAGCCGGTAGCCCAGCGGATCGAGCGCGGTGAAGGCGGCAAGCAGAAGGACGATGATGCCGACAATGCGGAAGATCGCACCCCCGTCCGGCACGAACGGCTCGGGGTCGGGCAGCGGCTCGCCCGTGGGGGCTTGAGGATCACGCGCAAGCTGTGCGATCAGCGCGACGGCGAGCGCGCCACCCAGCAGTGCCAGGATCAGCGGAAAAAATCCGGGTCCCGGCCCCAATGCATCCAATAGCGGCAGCTTGAACGACAAGAACGCCGTCCCGGCGAAGAAGGCCAAAAAGACCCCCGCCGTAACGAACCAGCCACGCCTCAAGATCGCGTCCTCCCTTGACGCACTCTTTTTTATAGCGCGAGGCTAGCACAGGATGTGGCGCGCGCAATGCCAAGTTGCTCATCGGCGCGAAAGCGCACCCCGAACGGGTTTGACAAAACTATGTTGCAGCGGCTTTTTCTCATGGTGCGGCGTTTGCCCCCTGCACGCCGCAATGCTCGGCGATGTCCCTGTTACCAAGAGATGATCGCTCGTTGAGACATGGCGGCGCCGGTGCCGCCCAGCGGAAGAAACGAGCAGAACAGAGGTGTCATGACCCTGACCGAACGCCTCGACGAGCTGAAACGCGACCCTGCCTTCGCGAGCCTTTCGCG
>JAEYYJ010000113.1 GCA_023430845.1 Pseudomonadota bacterium | reverse complement strand
CCCTTCCTGAAGGGCAATCCTACGTTCGAGAAGTCCGGAATTGCCTGGGATAAGGCAGTCGATGGCGTGACCCATGTCGCCCTCACGCATGGGCATGACGACCACATCGGCGATGCCGGCGAGATCTGCAAGCGCAATGGCGCCGCGCTGTTCGCCAACTACGAGCTGGCCATGCACGTTGCATCGAAGGGCGCGGAAAAGCTGCAGCCGGGCAATACGGGCGGCAGCGTCGCATTCGAGGACTTCGAGCTGACGCTGGTCGACGCGCTGCATTCCTCTTCGAGCGGTGGCGCTTATCTCGGCAATCCCAATGGCATCGTCGTCACGGCCAAGGAAGGCAAGACCGTCTATCACATGGGCGACACCGATATGTTCGGCGGCATGAGCTTGATCGCCGAGTTCCATAAGCCCGATATCGGTATCGTGCCGATCGGCGACCGCTTCACGATGGGCGGCAAGCGGGCCGCGTTCGCCTGCAAGAAGTTCTTCTCCTTCAAGACCATCCTGCCCTGCCACTACGGTACGTTCCCCGGGATGCTCGACCCCGATGCCTCGAAGTTCGTCGAGGCCATGGCCGGGCACAACGTCGCGGTGCCAAAAGTCGGCGAGACGGTGACGGCCTGACGAAAGCCATCTATCGAATGCACGAGAACAGCGGCGCGGGCTAGGCCATGGGGGCCGTTCGCGCCGCAGATATGTGGAGCTGGTGACGATGCAGGATCAAAGTGGCCCGGTGAATGGTCCCGCGACCGCCGAAGGTCCAGCCGCAGCGCCGAGTGTCGCAGATCCAGCCGGTACCGCCGGGCCGGGCATCCTTTGGCTCTTTACGCTGACGACGTTCGTCTCGGCACTGCTGCTGTTCTCGATCCAGCCGATGTTCGCCAAGATGGTGCTGCCCGTGCTCGGCGGATCGCCATCCGTGTGGGCAGTTGCGCTCTGCTTCTTCCAAGGCGCGCTCCTCGCCGGTTACTGCTATGCGCATCTCATCATCCGCCTGATCGGCGCACGCGCGAGCGGCTTCGTGCATCTCGCAGTGTGTCTCCTTGCTTTTGTCGTGCTCCCGATCGGACTCCCGGCGGGATGGTCGGAGCCGCCGACCGGCGAGCCCTATTTCTGGCAGCTGGGCCTGTTCACGGTTGCCGTCGGTCTGCCGTTTTTTGCCGTCGCCGCCAACGCACCGCTGCTGCAGGCATGGTTCGCAGCGACCGGCCATCCGCACGGACGTGATCCGTACTTTCTCTATGCGGCGAGCAATCTCGGCAGCCTCATTGCTCTGCTGAGCTACCCCGTGCTGCTCGAGCCGGCTTTCGGCCTCAAGGCACTGAGCGGTATCTGGACGATCGGCTTCATGGTGCTCGTCGCTCTACTGGCCGTGTCCTATATCGCGGTACGCGCGGGCCGTGGCACGGGCGATGTCGCGACGGGCTTAGAGCCGGCGGAGGATGCGGGGCCGCCGCCCGCATGGTCTTCGCGCCTCTCCTGGGTCGGCCTCGCACTCGTACCCTCTGCGCTGCTCACAGCCTTCACGACGCATGTATCGACGGACGTCGCCTCGGCGCCCCTTATCTGGGTGCTGCCGCTTGCGCTGTATCTTCTGACCTTCGTGCTCGTCTTCCGCGAGCGATCGCTGATCTCGATGCCGATCCTGCTCGTTGCGCATCTGGCTTCGGTGATCGTTGCGCTGCTCGTTCTCTCGCAGACGGTCAAGGAAGGCTGGTTCCTGACAGCCAGCACTGGTGTCGCAGTCTTTTTCACGTCCGCGATGGTCGCACATCGCACGCTCTATGAAGCGCGGCCACGTGCGGCCTATCTCACCGAATTTTATCTCTGGATGTCGCTCGGCGGGGTGCTCGGCGGCCTCTTTGCAGCGTTGATAGCTCCCAAGATCTTCCCGGAGATTTTCGAGTATCCGCTGCTGCTCGCGCTCTCCATGGCCTGCCGCCCGCGCGCCCTGTCGATCTCATGGAAGGATCGCGATGAGTTGCTGGTCATGTGGCTGCTCATTGCCACCGGCATTCTGGCGCTGATCTGGATCCCCTGGCTGGCGTCGACGTTTGAGCTGAATTACGGCCAGTACGGTTTGACAGCCGCCATCGTTGCGGTATTCGCGGTCGGCCTGCTGCTGTTCTGGAAATCGCCGCCGCGCCAACTCGTCATGGCGCTCATGATGTTCGCGGCGATCGTCCTCTATCCCTCGGGCGTGAAGCGCGGCGAGGCCGAGCGCAGCTACTTCGGCGTCTATCGCGTCGGCTCGGCGGGCGATTTCAACATCCTTATGCACGGCACGACGCTCCATGGCGCCCAGCGTGTACGCGATGAGAAGGGCGACGAGATCAAGGAGCGCCCTATCCCCGGCACATATTACTATCCGAAGAGCCCGATGGCGCAGTCGGTAAGCCTGATCGGCGCGGCCCTCGAAGCGACAACACCCGCCGGCAGCGAGCCGCTGCGTGGACGTTACGGCGTGATCGGTCTCGGCGCCGGCTCACTCTCCTGCCTCGCAAAGCCCGGCGAACAGTGGCGCTTCTTCGAGATCGATCCGCTCATGGTCTCGATCGCCACCAATCCCGACAACTTCTCCTTCCTCTCGCGCTGCCAGCCCAACGCCGATGTCGTGCTCGGCGACGCCCGCCTCACCATGGGCAAGGAAGCTGACGGCAGCTTCGATCTGATCATCGTCGATGCCTTCTCATCGGACGCCGTACCCGTGCACCTGATGACGGCGGAGGCGCTCAGCCTCTTCATGTCGAAGATCAAGCCGACGGGCGCATTCGTTCTGCACGTCTCGAACCGCTATCTCGACCTCGACGGCGTCGTCGCCGCCACGCTCCCGCTCGTCAAGGGCGCAAAGGCCGTCATCGTGTCGGACGACGAAGCGGACGGCAGCTATGCCCAAACGAGTTCGACGGTCGTCGTCGTCGCCAAGAGCGATGAGACCCTCGAGCCCTTCCGCAAGCTCGAGACAAATCTCGAGCTGGATGCGCGCGGGCTCAGGCCCTGGACCGACGATTTTTCCGATATCATCGGCCCCTTCCGCTCTAAGCTGAGGCTCCGGTACTGAAATGTCTCTTATCCCCTCTCCCCGTGCTTGCGGGGAGAGGGCCACGCCTCTGGCGTGCTTTCAGCACGACGTGAGGGGCGGCGGCATACGCCGACGTCAGCAAGTGGCGCCGCCCCTCATCCCGACCTTCTCCCCGTACAGAAC
>JAEYYJ010000376.1 GCA_023430845.1 Pseudomonadota bacterium | reverse complement strand
TCGAGCGCGCAGGACCATACGGCCAGGGCAATCCGCAGCCGCGCTTTGTCTTCCCTGCGCATCGCGTGCGCTTTGCCAAGGTCATGGGCGAGGCGCACCTGCGCGTGACGCTCGAAGCGGACGACGGTAGCCGCATTGAGGGCATCGCGTTTCGCGCCGTCGGGCAGCCGCTGGGCGAGCTTCTCACGAATACGGGCGGAATGCCGATCCATGTTGCGGGCAATTTGCGCCGCGATACCTGGGGCGGCCGACAGCGCATAGAGCTGCAGATCGAGGACGCGGCGGATCCGCGAAAGTAGCTTCGTGCCTCCGGCACGAGCGAGACTAGGTCTCGCGCTCTACCGGGGAGACCCCGGACCCCCTTCCTTTTAATATTTGGAACCAGGGGCTATCGGCCCACCAAGTATCAAAAAGACGGGGGTTTGGGGGTGTCCCCCAAGCGGGTCGTAGGGCCTGCGGCCCTACTCACGCCAAAGGCGCGACCATATGCACCGCCTGCGCGCGCCCCTTGTATCTCCGGCCCCCAGGCGCTAGGGGTTCAGCCTTCCATCAGTCCAGGCCAAGAAACCGAGGCGCCATGCCTGTATCCGCGCTTATGAATGTCATGATCGGCGCCGCCCGCAAGGCTGGGCGCAGCCTGTCGCGCGATTTCGGCGAGGTGGCGCAGCTTCAGGTCTCCGTCAAAGGCCCCGCGAATTTTGTATCGGCCGCCGATCAGCGCGCCGAGGAGATCGTCTATCGCGAGCTGGCGAAGGCGCGCCAGGGATACGGTTTCCTCATGGAAGAGGGGGGTGAGATCGAGGGCGATGACAAGACGCATCGCTGGATCGTCGATCCGCTCGATGGCACGACGAACTTCCTGCATTCGATCCCGCTGTTTGCGATCTCGATCGCGCTCGAGCGCGATGGAGAGCTGGTCGCAGGCCTCATCTACAACCCGGTAGGTGATGAGCTATATACCGCGGAGAAGGGGAAGGGTGCCTTTCTCAATGACCGGCGCCTCCGCGTGGCCGCGCGCAAGTCGCTTCAGGACAGCGTGCTGAGCACCGGCATTCCGTTTCGCGGTCGTGGAGGCTACGAGCGCTTCGAGCGCGAGACAGGCCCGCTCATGCGCGAAGTGGCCGGCATCAGGCGCACGGGTGCGGCGTCCGTCGATCTTGCCTGGACGGCTGCCGGACGGTTCGACGGCTACTGGGAGCACGATCTGCAACCCTGGGACATGGCCGCAGGCATCGTCATTCTGCGGGAGGCCGGGGGCATCGCAACGGATATTACTGGCGGCGAGGACATGCTCGACAGGGGCAGCATTGTCGCGGGAAATCCGACGATTCATAAGCTGCTACTCGGAGCGCTTCAGAAGTCGGCGTGAGCGTGTACGTCTCGATGCCTTCGAATTGCCATGACGGGACAGTTGTGATTTTCGCCACAGTCCCTGGTTGTTTTGCCACGATCATCGGGTAGTGTTTGTTGCACTGCGTGCCGACTGCCGCGTTCCACGGCGGCTCTGTGACGTGGGGCTGAAGTGTGATGCGGAGTTGAGCAATGGCGAGAGGAACGCGGCCGACTGAGCTGGCGTCCAGACGGCTGCACCGAACGCTCAATACGCCGGGGCCCTTCCTGCGGGGAATGCTGGTCTTCGTGGTGATCGTCGGCCTGTGCGGCGCCATTCTCTACCAGCAAATTCAGCACGCTTTCTGGGCCAACCCGGTGCTGAACGGGTTCATCCTCGCGGTGCTCGGCATCGGCATCCTGCGCGCCTTTGGTCAGGTTCTTCGCCTCTATCCCGAAATCCGTTGGGTGAATGCGTTCCGCATCGCCGATCCCGGCCTCGCCATCGAGCACAAGCCGGTGCTGCTGGCGCCGATGGCAACCATGCTGCGCGATCGCACGGGACAGCTCTCGCTTTCGACGTCATCGATGCGCTCGATCATGGACTCGATCGGCGGCCGCCTCGATGAAGCGCGCGATACCGGCCGCTATCTCGTCGGCCTTCTGGTTTTCCTCGGGCTGCTCGGTACGTTCTGGGGGCTTCTCGACACCATCAATTCGGTCGGCACCACCATCAATGCGCTCGACACGAAGGGCAGCGATAGCGTGCTCATGTTCGAGGAGCTGAAGTCGGGCCTCGCGGGGCCATTGCGCGGCATGGGCACGGCCTTTTCGTCATCGCTGATGGGCCTCGGCGGCTCACTGGTGCTCGGCTTTCTCGATCTGCAGGCCAGCCACGCGCACAACCGATTCTATAACGAGCTCGAGGAATGGCTCTCCGGCATCACGGAACTGACGCCGGGTGGCGAGGGCTCGGGCGAGGTCGGCCAGCAGATCTACGGCGCCCTGTTCGAGGTCCAACGCACGATCGCGGAGCTTTCCGATCGCATTCACCTGATCGGCTCATCTGGCGGCCAGGGTGCGGAAACCATGCGCGAGGTCGGGCGTGGCTTGCAGGAGGTCGTCGGCCAGATGCGGGCCGAGCAGAAGATCGTACGCGAGTGGGTCGACGAGCAGGCGGCGCGCCAGTCGGAGATGACGTCGGTTCTGCGTGATCTCTCAGGTCGCGGCGGATCACGGCGGGGAAGCTGAGGTAACGCGTAAATGGCGGGCTCGCGCTCACGGCGTTCGAACGAGTACGGCGAGTTCTGGCCGGGCTACGTCGATGTCATGTCGACGCTGCTGCTGACGTTCGTATTTCTGCTCTCGCTGTTCATGCTGGCCCAGTATTTCGTCAGCCAGGAGTCCGGGCGCAAGGATACCGCGCTTGGCAAACTCAACCTCCAGATTGCCGAACTCACGAGCCTGCTCTCGCTCGAAAAGGGCAAGAGCCGATCGCTGGAGGACGAGCTTGCGGCCATCCAGGCTACTCTCGCGTCGGCACGGGCGGAGAGTGCGCGCTTGTCTGGCCTCGCAGGGCTCGATGCAGAGCGCGCCGGCACCGCCGAGGCGCGCGTTGGCGCGCTGACGAAGGAACTAGAGGGGCAGAAGGAGGTTTCGAGCGAGGCCCTTGCCAAAGTGGACTTGCTCAA
>JAEYYJ010000366.1 GCA_023430845.1 Pseudomonadota bacterium | reverse complement strand
TGGAACTACATCGCCATGGAGCAGGCGATCCGCGACGCAGGTCTCGAAGCCGACGACGTCGTCAATGAGCGCACAGGCATCATCGTCGGTTCGGGTGGTCCCTCGACGCACGCCATTGTCCGCGCCGCCGAGACGACTCGCGACAAGGGTCCAAAGAAGATTGGCCCGTTCGAAGTGCCGAAGGCAATGTGCTCTGGCCCCTCCGGCGTTCTGGCGACGAGCTTCCAGATCAAGGGTGTGAACTACTCGATCTCATCGGCCTGCGCGACCTCCGCGCATTGCATCGGCAATGCCGCCGAGATGATCCAGTGGGGTAAGCAGGACGTCATGTTCGCGGGCGGCTGCGAGGAGCTCGACTGGACGCTCTCGGTGCTTTTCGACGCCATGGGCGCGATGTCGGCCAAGTTCAACGACACGCCGGCGACGGCCTCGCGGGCCTATGACGTCAACCGCGACGGCTTCGTGATTGCGGGGGGCGCCGGGATGCTGGTCCTCGAGGAGCGCGAGCGCGCGATTGCCCGGGGCGCCAAGATCTACGGCGAGCTGGTCGGTTACGGCGCCAATTCCGACGGCTTCGACATGGTGGCACCCTCCGGTGAAGGGGCAGCCCGTTGCATGCGCAAGGCGTTGGAGGGCTTCGACGGCAAGGGGGTTGGCAAAATCGATTACATCAACCCCCATGGCACCGGCACGCCGGTCGGTGACGAGCGCGAGATTGCGGCGATCCGCGAAGTCTTCGGGAAGGAAATTCCGCCCATTTCTTCGACTAAATCACTCACCGGGCACTCGCTTGGGGCCATTGGCGTTCAGGAGGCGATCTTTTCGCTCCTCATGCTGAACAATGGTTTCATTTGCGAGAGCGCCAACATCCAGGAACTGGACCCGGCGTTCTCCGACGTGCCGATCGTCCGGGAACGTCAGGATATTTCTCTTAACTGTGTACTGTCGAACAGCTTTGGTTTCGGCGGTACGAATGCCACCCTGGCATTCCGCCGCCATTCAGGTTAAGGGCAGGGCGCCGACGGCGCCGCTCCCTTCCTCCTGGCGGTCCGGTCGGGCGCGCTTGGCGCCCCCAGAGGGTGCCAGGATCCATGGAGCATTTTCGCCGCGACAAGGCGACGGCCACTCAGCGCTGCTGGCTTTCAGCAGCCCGCCGGGCCGATCTCGTTACCGTAGGGGCTCGAATGAGCGAGAAAGATATTCTGGCGCCGGGTGCGCTGATGGCCGGCAAGCGCGGCCTCGTGATGGGCGTCGCCAACGATCGCTCGATCGCGTGGGGCATCGCGACGGCGCTGGCCAAGCATGGCGCCAAGCTCGCCTTCACCTATCAGGGTGATGCCTTCGGCCGCCGCGCGGTGCCGCTGGCCGAGTCGGTTGGCTCGGAAGTCATCGTGCCTTGCGACGTGAGCGACCTCGCCAGCGTCGACAATGTGTTCAGCGAGATCGAGAATAAGTGGGGCGGCCTCGACTTCGTCGTGCACGCGCTTGCGTTCTCGGATCGGCGCGAGCTCATGGGCCGCTACTCCGATACGACGCGCGACAACTTCACCAATACCATGGTGATTTCGTGCTTCTCCTTTACGGAGATCGCCAAGCGCGCAGCGCCGCTGATGAAAAATGGCGGATCGCTGCTGACGCTGACCTACGGCGGCTCCGAGCGCGTGGTGCCGTCCTACAACGTCATGGGCGTCGCCAAGGCGGCACTCGAGGCCTCGGTGCGCTATCTGGCGGCCGATTTCGGCCCGCAGGGCATTCGCGTGAATGCGCTCTCGGCCGGTCCCATGCGCACGCTTGCTGGCGCCGCCATTTCGGACGCCCGCGTCATCTTCAACTTCCAGGGTGACAGCGCACCCCTGCGGCGTACGCCGACGCTCTCGGAGGTCGGTGGATCGGCCTTGTACCTGCTGTCGGACCTCGGCGGCGGCGTGACGGGCGAGGTCCACTACGTCGACTGCGGCTACAATATCGTCTCCATGCCCTCGCTCGAGGCGCTCAAGGCTCAGGACGAGCTGGTCGAAAGGGCCCGCGCCGCGCTCAAGGAAGCCGGCAAGGGCTGAAGCCGCACTCTTCCAACATCCCAGACTTAAGCAGCATGGCGCTTCCATCGGGAGCGCCATCGCTCTATGGTGCGCCGCGAAATTCAGGCCGACAGGCCCTGGCACGCCCGAGAGAGAGGAAACCGCATATGTCCAAGATCAAAGTTACGGGAACCGTCGTCGAGATGGACGGCGATGAGATGACCCGCATCATCTGGCAGCTGATCAAGGACAAGCTGATCCACCCCTACCTCGACCTCAAGCTCGAATACTACGACCTCGGCGTCGAGGCCCGTGACAAGACCAACGACCAGATCACCATCGACGCCGCCAACGCCACGAAGAAGCATGGCGTCGCCGTGAAGTGCGCAACCATCACGCCGGACGAAGCCCGCGTCGAGGAATTCAAGCTGAAGGACATGTGGAAGAGCCCGAACGGGACCATTCGCAACATCCTCGGCGGCACCATCTTCCGCGAGCCCATCATCTGCAAGAACGTGCCGCGCCTCGTGCCCGGCTGGACGCAACCCTTCGTCATCGGCCGTCATGCTTTCGGCGACCAGTACCGCGCGACGGACTTCAAGTTCCCGGGCAAGGGCACCATCACGCTCAAGTTCGTGGGTGAAGACGGTCAGGTCATCGAGAAGGAAGTGATCAAGACGCCGGGTTCTGGCGTGACCATGGCCATGTTCAACTACGACGAGTCGATCCGCGATTTTGCACGCGCCTCGTTCAACTACGGCCTCGCCCGCAACTACCCAGTCTACCTCTCGACGAAGAACACGATCCTCAAGGTCTACGACGGCCGCTTCAAGGACATCTTCCAGGAGATCTTCGACAAGGAGTTCAAGGCGGAGTTCGACAAGCGCAAGCTCACCTACGAGCATCGCCTCATCGACGACATGGTGGCTGCGTGTTTGAAGTGGTCCGGCGGTTATGTCTGGGCCTGCAAGAACTACGACGGTGATGTGCAGTCCGACACGGCAGCGCAGGGCTTCGGCTCACTCGGCCTCATGACCTCCGTGCTCATGACGCCCGATGGCAAGACCTGTGAAGCAGAGGCCGCGCACGGCACGGTCACGCGCCACTACCGCGAGCACCAGAAAGGCCGCGAGACCTCGACGAACTCCATGGCTTCGATCTTCGCCTGGACGCGCGGGCTCGCTCATCGCGCCAAGCTCGACAACAATCCCGAACTCGCGAAGTTCTCGACCACGCTCGAGAAGGTCTGCATCGACACCGTCGAGTCTGGCTTCATGACGAAGGATCTGGCGCTCCTCGTCGGCGATCAGCAGAAGTGGCTCTCGACGACGGGCTTCCTCGACAAGATCGACGAGAACCTCAAGAAGGCGATGGCAGCGTAAGCTGCGACGACCTAAGCTGTCAGCGACGGCATCCGGCGGACCTGCCGGGTGCCGTTTGCATTTAGAGGAGCTATCGCGTGAGCGAATTGCGCACATGGTATCCCGAGATCGAGCCTTACGAGACGGGGTATCTCGAGGTCGGCGACGGCCATGTCATTTACTGGGAACGCGTGGGAACGCGGGGCGCAAAGCCCGCAGTCTTCCTGCACGGCGGCCCAGGCGGCGGATGCTCGCCGAAGCAGCGTCGCGCATTCGATCCGGCTTTGTATGACGTTACGTTGTTCGATCAGCGCGGCTGCGGGCGCTCGACTCCGCACGCCAGCCTCGACGCCAACACCACATGGCACCTCGTTGCCGATATCGAGCGGCTGCGTGAGCTTGCCGGGGTCGAGAAGTGGCAGGTGTTCGGCGGTTCATGGGGCTCGACGCTCGCGCTTGCCTATGCCGAAGCGCATCCGCACCGCGTGACCGAGCTGATCGTGCGCGGGATCTATACTCTGCAGAAAAGCGAACTCGACTGGTACTATCAGTTCGGCGTCTCGGAGATGTTTCCCGACAAGTGGGAGCGGTTCCTTGCGCCTATCCCCAAAGCCGAGCGCGGCGACCTCATGGCCGCCTATCGCAAGCGCCTCACGAGCGCGGATCGCGCTGTGCAGATCGAGGCGGCCAAGGCTTGGAGCTTGTGGGAGGGCGAGACCATCACCCTGCTGCCCGATCCGGCGCTGACCAGCCAGCACGGCGGAGATGATTTCGCGCTCGCTTTCGCGCGTATCGAGAATCATTACTTCACGCACAGCGGCTGGCTGGAGGAAGGCCAGCTCTTGCGCGACGCCCACAAGCTCAGAGGCATCCCTGGCCTGATTGTGCACGGACGCTATGACATGCCGTGCCCGCTGCGTACCGCCTGGGATCTGGCGCGTGCGTGGCCGGATGCGGATTTCCATATCGTCGAGGGCGCGGGCCATGCCTTTTCTGAACCCGGTATCCTCGATCGCCTGATCAGGGCCACGGACAAATTCGCCGGCAAGGTTTGAGCGGTCTTTGCCGCAGGACTGTAGAGCCGGTCTCGAGATGGGTTCTTTTTTCTAACCTCATGCGTTATGTGCGAAATAGCGCCAGAAACACGAGGGCCCAATGACCAATCGGACACCTATTCATGCAGGCGGTTGCCAGTGCGGCGCTGTCCGCTATGCCCTGTATTCGGAGCCAACCGACTCGTCCATCTGCCATTGCCGTATGTGCCAGAAGGCCTTCGGCAACTACTTCGCGCCCCTCGGTGGGGTGCCCCTCAACGATCTCGAATGGACGCGGGGCACGCTCGGCATCTTTCGATCGTCTGAAGCAGCCGAACGCGGCTTTTGCCGGGATTGCGGGACACCGCTCACGTATCGCGCGATGGACTTCGACCGCATTTCGGTGTCGCTCGGCTCGCTCGATGATCCGTCGAAGGTTATGCCCAGCAGCCAGTTCGGCCTCGAGGGGCGGATCTCCTGGGTTGATCAGCTTTTGGATCTGCCGGGTGTGAAGAGTGAAGATGCCATACCTGCGGATCAGCTACCGCGTTTCGCGAGCCGCCAGCATCCTGATCGCGATACTTGAGCGTCCCAGCTCTCCTCTGAGCGCGCGGCAGGCAGCCCGCCTGCTGGGTGGCGCTTTTGCGTGGCGGTGCCATTATGTGCTCAACACGACAAAAGCTCTGGGAGAGAATGCTCGATGAGGAAGACTTCAGGTTTGTTGCTGGCTGCTGCCGTCAGCTTGGTTTGGGCGGGGGCTGCCGGGGCCGAGACGCCGGTCCGTGGCGGAACGCTCAATTTCGCGGTCGTCGCCGAGCCGCCGAACTACGATTGTCATTCGAACACGACGTTTGGCCACACGCATCCGATCGCGCCGCATTATTCGACGCTGTTGAAGTTCCACGGCAAGACGTATCCGGATGTGAGCGGCGATCTCGCCGAGTCCTGGAGCGCGGCACCCGATGGTCTGAGCTACACTTTCAAGCTCCACAAGGGCGTCAAGTTTCACGATGGCTCGCCGATGACCTCCGCCGATGTGAAGGCGAGCTACGAGCGCATCATCCGGCCGCAGGAGGGCATCGTCTCGGCGCGGCGCTCCTACTATTCCGACTTCGGCGATATCGAAACGCCGGACGATCTGACGGTGATCTTCAAGATGAAGGCGCCGGTGGCAGGTGTGCTCCAGCTTCTGGCTTCGCCCTTCAACTGCATTTACAGCGCCGCCAAGCTCAAGGAGAACCCGCGCTATCCCGAGCGTGAGATCATGGGGACAGGCGCCTTCACGTTCGTGGAGCACGTGCGCGGCTCGAGCTGGACGGGCAAGCGCTTCGACCAGTACTTCAAGCCCGAGCTGCCGTACCTCGACGGTTACAAGGCGTTCTTCGTGAAGTCGCCGACGGTGCTTACGGGGCTTCTCGGCGGGCAGTTCGATGCCGAGTTCCGCTTCCGCTCACCCGGCGAGCGCGATCAGCTCGTGTCGCAGCTCGGCGACAAGGTCTGGGTGAAGGAACAGCCGCTCACCTCGGCGCTGATCATCATCTTCAATACCAAGCGCCCGCCCTTCGATAACCTGAAGGTCCGCCAGGCACTCTCCATGGCAGTCGATCGCTGGGGCGGGGGTGCCGCACTCGGCAAGATATCCGCGATCCGCTATGTCGGCGGCGTTGCGCGGCCGGGCTACGAGATGGCGCTGCCGGAGAGTGAGCTCGTCAAGCTGCCGGGCTTCGGCAAGGATGCCGCAGCAGCGCGCGCGGAAGCCGCGAAGCTGCTCAAGGAAGCTGGCGTCGACAAGCTCTCATTCAAGCTGCTCAATCGCTCAGCGACGGATCCCTACACCACGGCCGGCGTCTACCTGCTCGACCAGTGGCGCCGGATCGGCGTGACGGCACAGCACGAGCAATACGAGACGGCGTCCTATCAGGCCGCGCTGTCGGGTGGCAATTTCGACGTCGCGATCGAGTTCATCTCGGACTACACCGATGATCCGACTTTGCAGTTCACGAAATTGCTCTCGAAGCGCCTCTCGCCCGTCGGCTATTCGGGGCATGAGGACGACAAGGTCGACGAGCTCTACAAGGCGCAGCAGCGCGCCGTCGATCCGGTAGAGCGCAAGCGGATCGTGAACGACCTCGATCGCCACGTGCTCACCATGTCGTATGCCACGCCGTTCCTCTGGTTCCAGAGGATCACCGTCCAGCCGACCCGCCTGAAGGGGTGGTACGCCATGCCGAGCCACTACCTCGGTCAGGATCTGTCGGACGTATGGCTGCTGCCGAAGTGATCATCTAGGAGCGCCGCGCCGCACCCCCAGTGGTGCGGCGCGCGTTTGACGCGCCTACCTAAGGATGTCGCGGGCGCCGACCACGGCATCGGCGATATAGTCGAAGGTCACGCGGATGCGCTCGATGGCCCGCACGTCGGGATGCGCGACGAGCCACAATTCGCGGATGAGGGGCTCGGCGCCGACATCGACGGCCACCAGATCGGGATACTGGTGCGCGACGAATTTTGGAATGAGGCCGACACCGAGGCCGGCGCGTGCGGCAGCAAGGCGCGCGAACAAGGTGTTCACTTTCAGCGAGATGCGGTGGGCGTTGCCGGCTGCGCGTTCTGAATACTTGGCCGCTTCCAGATGCGCGACATCATCCGCGAAGCCGATGAAATCCAGCGGGCCATCGCCGTGCGACTGGATGTATCGGCGGTCGGCATAGAGGTAGCTGGCGTAGTCGGCGATCTTCCGCGCAATGAGGTTGCCGCTCTCGGGGCGCGAATGGCGGATCGCGAGATCGACGTCACGCCGCGTGAGGCTCAAGTTCCGGCTGCTGATCACCAGCTCGATCTCGAGGCCGGGGTTCTGCTGCATCAGCTCCCGCATCCGGGACATGAGAAAGTACGAGCCGAAGATCTCGGTGGCCGTCAGGCGCACCTTGCCGACGACAGCGTCGGCCGGTCCCGCGGCGAGCCGCCGGATCGATTGAGCGCCATCGGACATGGCGGCAGCGGCGGCGGCAGCCCGTTCACCCTCGGCAGTCAATGCGAATCGGCCGTCGTGGCGGTCGAATAGCTGTACACGGAGCACCGTCTCGAGTGATGCAATCCGTCTGCCCACGGTCGCATGTGTCACGCCGAGAGCCCGCGCAGCAGCCGATAGGCTCCCCAGTCGGGCCAATTCTAGGAAGAAATGCACATCTTCCCAGTCCGGATATGCTGTGCGTTTTTTAACAGCCATGGCCAAAATTTAGGGGATTGCCGATCGTTGATCAACAGTCAAACTCACCCGCCGGATGATCACGATACTTGCGATGTAGGCATCCGATCTATTGCGAGTTTTGGGTTCGCTGAGCCCGGCTGCAAGTCTGATCAGCGATTGTCGAGCTAAAGGGATGGCGCGCCGTGGACCAGAATACTTCGACTGGATTTGATCTGAATGGCTGCGTACTGCATTTATTGCATCGAGCACAGCAGGCGGCGGACGAGGCCTTTGCAGCGGCTTTCGCCGATACGGGTTTGACGCCGCGCCAGCTCGCGGTGCTGGTGATCGTCGGTGAGCGCGAGGGCACGAACCAAGTCGGCCTGGTCGACGCGACCGGGATCGATCGTTCGACGACTGCCGATCTCGTCCGGCGCTTGATGCGAAAAGGCCTTCTCGCCCGCCGTCGCGCACGTCACGACGCGCGCTCCAATGTTCTGCGACTGACCGACGATGGGCGGACGCTGCTCGAGAGTTTCCGCACGCGCGCCGCCGAGGTCGATCAGATGCTGCTCGGTGTGTTACCCGAAGGGGCGCGCGCGAGTTTCGTCGAGGCGCTCGGCCGGATTGCGACCATGGCGCCTACGGGCAACTCGGCAGGTATGGATCGCGGGTTGCTGGCGGCGGAATAGTCGGTTCAGCGTCCGGCCGCCGTCGGCCATTTCTCGATCAGCGCCTCGATGCCGAGCGTGCGGGCTTCACGAGCGAAGCCCCCGTTCTTCAGCGCGCGGATGACATCGCCGAGCGTCAGCAGATTGACTTCGGCTGCGCTGGCCGGCCCCATGGCCTGGGCGGCACGCACGACGGTCAACGCCCCGTCGCGCTTATCGCTCGCCGCTTTCAGCTCGCCGAGAACGCCGGTTGCGGGGAGATGTCCATCCGTCGGCTGAGGCGTGCGGCTGGCTGCTTCCCAAAGCGGGATCGGCATCTGCACATCGAGAGCATCGAGTACGGTCACGATACGGTGGAGCTGCGGCGCTTCGAGCCGGCCCGCGTGCGCGATCCTCTCGAGGCTGGCGAGCGCACTGCCTGTCGGCATCGCGGTGTCGCTGGCGAGCGCACCAAGCACACGCCAG
>JAEYYJ010000316.1 GCA_023430845.1 Pseudomonadota bacterium | reverse complement strand
CAGCTCATGTGGGGCATCGGCCGTGAGACGGCGCCGGTGCCGGCGCTGCCGCCTCTGCCGGCAGTCCTAGTGAATCCTGGCGTGCCGTTGTCGACCGCGGCGGTCTTCCGGGCACTCGGGGCGGCGCCCGCACCTGCTCAGGTCTTGGCCCCTGCCGTGCCGATGTCCTTCCCGGACGTTGCTTCGGTCCTGGCTCATGTCGGGGCGGGCACGAACGATCTCGAAACGGCGGCGCGGCGGTTATGCCCGGCGATCGGCGCCGTCCTGTCGACGCTTGGCAGTGAGCCTGGCGTTCGCCTCGCCCGCATGTCGGGGAGCGGCCCGACGTGCTTCGCGCTTTTCGAGACCACCACGGCTGCCGAGGCGGCCGCGGAGCGCATCCGCGGGAGCAATCGAGGTTGGTGGGTAGCGGCGACGACACTTCGCTGAGGCCTGTTCCGGCCCCCAGATGCTTGACGCCGGCTTGTGCTCGCACTGAGAAATTTACCTTCTCGCAGGTAATGTGAAACTGCATAAAGTTGCTCGCAATCGTTTTACGCGACTGCAGCCATCACTCTCCTATCGTCCGCCTTGCAGGGGTCTGGAGGCGGAAGTCGATGAGGGACGTTAACGGGGCAGGGCGCCGTCTGGCGGCATGGCGAGGCTTGTGCGCGCTCTCCCGGCGTTTCCGGGCCGATCAGAGCGGCGTCACCATCATCATCTTCGCAATCGGCTTCTCTGTCTTCGGCCTCGCGGCTGCGATTGCGATCGACTATGCGCGGGTCGAGATCGAGCGGCTTCGCATGCAACGCGCGATCGACGCCGCTGCCCTTGCCGCCGCCCATCGCCTCGGCAGGTCTGATCAGGAGGAGTCGGGGCCGGCAACTGCCGAGGCCTTCTTCAAGGCCAACGTGCCTCAGGGAACCAAGCTCTCCATTAAAGACATGAAGATGGACGTGGCCGCCGGTGAGGTGACGATCACGTCGGGTGGGCGCCATCCGACGACCCTGATGGGGGCGTTTGGCGTGAGAGACATTGGCCTCGCGGCCGGCACGCGGGTCATGCGTGGTGACGGCACTGTCGAGGTCGCACTCGTGCTCGACAACTCCGGATCCATGGCCGGCAGCTATATAGCCGATCTCAAGGATGCTGCCCGCAGTCTCGTCGATATGGTTTTTGCTGGCGCCATGGGCAACGACAAGGTCCACATCGGCGTGGTGCCGTTCGCGGGCTCGGTCAATGTCGGCGCCCATCATCAGGATGCGGGCTGGATCGACACCGAGGGACAGTCCCCGGTTCACCATGAAAATTTCGCGTCGCCGCGCACGCGCTTCCAGCTTTTCAGCGATCTCGGTACGTCATGGCGTGGCTGCGTCGAGGCGCGTCCGGCGCCGTACGATGTCAACGATACGCCGCCATCATCAAGCACGCCGGAAACCCTGTTCGTGCCGATGTTCTCGCCAGATGAGCCCGATAAGGGCAACGCCGGCGGCGGGTCCTACCCGAACAACTATCTCAACGATTTCGGCGGCAGCTGCCCGACGCCCGAGCAGGTGTGCGTCGACTACAATACGCGCCGCCAGCGTTGCGATGAGTACGGCCCGAAGCCGCTGGCGCCGGCCGACGCACAATCGCGCATGTGCAAGTACGAGGGCGCTTCGACACCGTCCGGCCTCGGCCCGAACTACGGGTGTACGACGGCGCCGCTGACCGAGCTCACGTCTTACAAGGAGGATGTGACTGCGGCCATCGATGCGATGACCGCGAACGGTCTCACCAACATTGGCGAAGGGCTGATGTGGGGATGGCGACTGCTCTCGCCCGAAGCGCCGTTCACGACCGGGCGCTCCTGGAGCGAGGAAAAAAACCAGAAGGTCATCGTCCTGATGACCGACGGCCAGAATACTTACAATCGCTATACCGGAAACCACAACTGGACGAACTATGGCGCCTTCGGCTTCGGCGTGAAGGGCCGGCTCGGCAACACGAACTCGGCGTCGGCGCTGACGAATGCGATGAATGCCAAGACACGGGCGGCCTGCACCAACGCGAAGGCGCGCGGCATCGTCATCTACACGATCGCTTTCCGGCTGGAGAACGACAGTACGACCAGTGCCCTGCTCAGAGATTGTGCGAGCGAGAGCTCCAATGCCTACTCCGCCAGTGATGGCGCCAAGCTGAATCAGGTGTTCCAGAACATTGGCCGCGAGATTTCGAATCTGCGTGTCGCCGGCTGATTTAGCGACGATTGCGCGGCGGACTGAAGGTTTGGTCGCCGCGCAATAGGTCTATGTTCCGGATACAGCAAGCTTATGCACAGTTCGCTCTGTTGCTTGCGGTGGCTGTGAGGTGAGCCTTGCGCCCAAGGCGCGCAGTGCGGCGCAGCGCTTCGCCATAGTGGGCGAAATCGGCCATTCAAAGCGGTTTCAGCTGATGAATGCCGCACCGACACGACGGAACGGGCGGCTGGGACAAGCTGTGGATGGGCCCGGTAAAGGTCACAGGGTGTGCTGAGGGGAGGCTGTTCCCCTCGAAAGATTTCGTGATCACTTGTTGGTGTGGGGTAGGCAGGGACCTGGTCGTCGAGGCCTCGCCTGGGATGCGGTCATGGCAGTGACGGCACCGGGCTGGGTTTTTCTATAAGGGTCACGACGTCCGACAGTGCACGCGTTCTCCGATGCGGCTCCTGCGTGGTGGAGCCCTGAAGGGGATCGTTGGCGCGATCGGCGTATGGCTTGTCTGCCCCGGCTGGGGGCCAGATGTATTGCGTCGCGTGGGTCCTCCGTATCAGCGGGGGCATGTGACTGTGTTCGAAAGTACGTTCAATTCGTGGATCGGCATTCGCCGGTTTGCTCTTCTCTTCCTGGCGGCGTGCGCGGTCTGCTTCGGCAGCACGCATGTCGTTGCGCAGGGACAGCAAGCGTCTGGCTTCGGTACGGATGCCAGCCACCGTTCCTATCTCAGGGTGCCGGCGAATGCGCCGTTGCCCGCGACGCGCAGGATTACGATTGGTGTCGACAAGTCGATGCTGATCGAGCTGCCGGTCGATCTGGAGAACGTCCTCGTATCCAATCCAGAGGTCGTCAACGCCGTCGTCAAGTCGCAGCGCCAAGTCTACCTACTCGCCAAGGATCAGGGCGAAGCCAACGCATTCTTCATGGGTGCCAACGGGCAGAAGGTTCTTCTGCTCGAGATTGTGGTGGCACGCGATCTCTCGGCGATCAGCGAAGCGCTTCATCGGCTTCTGCCGGGCTCGAAGATCACTGTCGACACGATGGGCGACAATGTAGTGCTGAGCGGCAGCGTGATGACGCCCGTGGATGCCAATCGCGCCGCCGAGCTCGCACAGCGCGCGATGAAGAAGCCGGACAGCGTGGTCAATATGCTGACCGTGGTGGAACCCGCCAAGGAACAGGTTCTGCTGAAAGTCACGGTCGCGGAAGTTCAACGCGAGGCACTGCGCCGTCTGGGTGTGGACGTGCAGAACGCGTTGCTGCATTCGGGCAACTTCACATTCCAGAAAATAATCACGAACGCGTTTCCCGTGACCGGTGCGGTGGCGCCCACGATTGCATCTGGAGTTTCTGGATCCGCTGGAACGGCGGGGGCGGTTGGCTGGCAAACGGGGAGCCAGTCCGTGGCGGCCGTTGTCGAGGCGCTTGAGAGGACTGGGTTGATGCGCACGCTGGCGGAACCCAATCTTACGGCGCTGTCCGGCGAATCTGCGAGCTTCATTGCCGGTGGAGAATTTCCCATACCGCTTCGCGGCAGCAATGGCGATCTTTCTGTCGAGTTCAAGTCCTTCGGTGTCAGTACGAAGTTCAAGCCGGTAGTGCTGAGCGACGGGCGCATCAGCCTTTCGATTGGTGCTGAGGTGAGCGAGCTCTCGACCGAAGGCGCAGTTACGGCGGGAGGTATCTCTATACCCGCACTAAAAAAGCGATCGGCCGAGACAACGCTCGAGTTGCCGAGCGGTGGAACGCTTGCCATGGCCGGGATGCTTTCGGACGACACGCGCCAGAACGTCGACGGTGTGCCGGGCCTCAAGAATTTGCCAATTCTCGGTCAGCTCTTCCGCTCGAACGACTACCGTCGCCGTGAGA
>JAEYYJ010000219.1 GCA_023430845.1 Pseudomonadota bacterium | reverse complement strand
GTCGGTGGTCTCGTTATTCTCTACTTCTGCCTGCGCGGGCTCGATCGTGCGCTCGCGTTGGCCCCGACCTGGATACTGCTGGCCGTCTGGCTCTTCGGCGCGACCATGACGCTGACGGGGCGCCTCTCCGGCGAGATCGCCATTTCCGGTCTGCTCGCCGGCCTCGTGCTGATCACGCTGCTGATCGGCTTCACGGTCACCCAGTTCGCCTTCCGCGTCACGGAACCCGCGTTCGCGAACAGTCCATCGGACCGCCAGCTCCGCGCGACGGCCATCGAAATGGCCAGCGTCGGCGTGTGGGAGTGGAACGCGCGTCGCGACGAAATCAAGATGGATCCCCTCATCGAGGCGACGCTCGGCCTCAGATCCGGTGATCTCTCGGGCAAGGTCGATGATCTGCTGAGCTATCTCCATCAGGCCGATCGCGAGCGTCTGTTGCTGCTCTTCCAGGGCGTGAAGGACAAATCCGGCGGTACGGTCAACCTCGACTTCCGCATTCGCCACGCCGACAGCACATACCGTTGGTTCGAGATCGACGGCGCTGCGGTGCCGACGTCCGATCGCCGTTCGCTCCGTTGTGTCGGCCTCATTCGCGATGTCACGGATTCGCGGCGCGCCCGCGAGCGCCTGCTGCATGATGCCGTGCACGACAGCCTCACCGGCCAGCCGAACCGCGAGCTTTTCATCGATCGCCTTGCCATGGCCATGGAGCGCGGGCGCAGCGATCCCACGCTCAGGCCCACGATCCTCCTGCTCGATCTCGACAAGTTCAAGAGCGTTAACAGTGCCTTCGGTCTCGTCGTCGGCGACAGCTTGCTGCTCACGGTCGCGCGCCGCCTGCAGCGCACGCTCAATACGAGCGACACGCTCGCTCGCATCGGCGGTGACCAGTTCGCGATCCTCATACCCGCCCAGCATGATCCGCGTGAGCTCGCCATGCTCGCCGAGCGCCTGCGCCGCTCGCTGCGCTCGCCGATCAAGATCGCGAACCAGGAGATCATCCTCACCGGCTCGATCGGCATCGCCACGGCTGACGAGAACCAGACGGATGCGCGCGAGCTTCTTCGCGAAGCCGAGACGGCCATGTATCGCGCCAAGCGCGCCGGCACCGACCGCATCGAGATTTTCACGGCGCAGATGCGCGGCGAGAAGGACGAGCGCATCGCCATCGAGAGCGATCTGCGCCGCGCCATCGACCAGGGCCGCCTCACGGTGCTCTACCAGCCGATCGTCGCACTCTCGAACGAGAGCCTCGTCGGCTTCGAGGCGCTCGTGCGCTGGGAGCATCCGCGCTACGGGCAGCTCAGCCCCGCGGAATTCATTCCCGTCGCGGAAGAGACCGATCTCGTCGTCAAGCTCGGCTCCTACGTCCTCTCGCGCGCCATCGGCGAGGTTGCGAAATGGCAGGCGGTCTTGCCACGTGCCGAGCAGCCGCTATTCGTCAGCGTGAACGTCTCGAGCCGCCAGCTTCTCAAGGCCGACATCGTGCCGGAGATACGTCACCTGCTCGGCCGCAATGTCGTGCCGCGCGGTTCGCTGCGGCTCGAGGTGACCGAATCCCTCGTGATGGAAAATCCGGAGCGCGCGACGCACGTGCTCGAGCTCATCAAGGGGGCCGGCGCCGATCTCGCGATCGACGATTTCGGGACAGGCTATTCCTCGCTCGCCTATCTCCAGCGCTTTCCCTTCGACACGCTCAAGATCGACAAGGCGCTGGTTCAGGGGGCGACCGATAGCGACAACGGCGCGGCCGTCGTGCGTGCCATCGTGCTGCTCGCCCACGAGCTTGGCCACAAGGTAATCGCCGAAGGTGTCGAGGCGCCGGAGGATGCTGCCTTCCTGCGTGCGCTCGGCTGCGAATACGCCCAGGGCTTCTACTACGGGCATCCGATGTCGGAGCGCGATGCGCAGCAGCTCATCCGCCTCGTGGCCAAGTCCGAGAAGAAGATGGGCCGGCGCGCAATGAAGATGGGCGCGCAGCGCGGGACAAATGGTGCTGCCGGCAAGGAGAAGGAAGCGCCGGCACCCGTGACCCAGCCCGCAATAGCAGCCCGCACCAATGGCGCAGGGCCGCCGCCCGAGCCCGTCAGGACACCGCGGCCTGCCAACCCCGCCTTCGCAACGAATGGTGCCGGTCCGTCGACGATCCCCTCGCAGGCCATGCCTCCGCCGCCCATGCCGGGTCCAGGCCACCGGAGCGCGCCGCCACCCAATATGCCGCCGCCGGGTCTGGCCGCCGCCGCGTCACCGGGACCGCGCGTGATGCCGCCTGCACCACCTCCCGGGCCGATCCCGGCAAGGCCACCCGCGCCACCGCCACCCAACACGATTGCAGCCGTTCTGCACGCCGCTGACGGTCCGCCGAACGGGCGACACGCGCTGAATGGCACTGGTCCCAATAGCGGAATTCCGAACGGCGGAATGCCCAATGGTGGGATCCCGAACGGTTCTGGCCCGAAGCTGACGGAGGCGCCGCCGGCCAAAGGAGGGCCGACGTTACCCGGTGTGCCCGCATCCGCGCAGTCGACTTTGCAGTCGCCAATGCCGTCCGGGCCCGGTTCGCGGCCTGGTGCACCCCCGGCTCCGCCGCCGCAAAGCCGCCCGGTCATGCCGCCGCCTGTTGCTGCTCCAAATGGTGCGCCACCCGGGTCGCCACAGCCGATGCCGCATGAGCAACGACCGCCGGGTCCGCCGCCGTCGCACGACGGGCAACGGATGCCGCCGCCGATTCCGGGGCCGGTTCCCTCGCCGCGCACACAAGGGACCCGTCCTCTGCCGCACACCATCCGCGAGACGACACTGCCGGCTTCGCTTACTGCGAGCCTCGCGCGCTTGGCCGGCCGTGAGCCGCAGCGCGCCGCCGAGCCGCCGCCACGTGAGCCTGTGCCGCCACCGCCCGAGCGCAATCGCTAGGGTCCAGGCGCCCGCCGACATCGATCCGTGCGCGCACGTGGCCGGGCAGCAATGGCGTTGGCAACGGGATTTGGCTAAGCTCAGTCGTCGCGTTGCCAAGTCGTGTCAGGATTATCATGCAAGGTTTTGAGAATGCCAGCCGAAATCGGAATCGGTTGTGGCATTGTGGGGGGCTGGGCCAGCGCTGGCGGCGAGGGGCGTTGATCCGTGGCCTCGGCATGGTGTTGTTCGCCTCCGCGGTCCTCCTGTCCGAGAGCGCCGTCGCGCAAACGCCCGCAAATGACCGCCCCGCCGTGAGTAAGAGCTTCATCGAGCGACTAGCCGAATGGTTCCTCGACACGAACCGCGCGCATCAGGATCTGCTCACGCGTCTCAGCCGGCAGGTTCAGAATGCGCCTCCGGGCTCGCAGGTCGCTGCGCCCGCCCCCGCACCACCGCCACCGGCACTCGAGATGGAGAAACACGCCGAACCGGCCCCCCAGATCGGGCGCCAGCCTGATGAGGCGACCCGCATCGAAGCACTCAAGAAGGCGGAAGAGAAGCTCGCGACCGAAGAAGCGCGCCGCGTTGCGGACGAGCAGCAGGCAGAGGCCGCGCGCCGCCAGGAGGAGGCAGCCCGCAAGGCCGACGCCGACGCCGTCGCCGAGCGCGAACGCTCCGAGGCCGCACGCCGTGCCGCGATCGCCGAGCGCGAGGCTTCGGAAAAGCGACGCAAGGAAGAAGCAGCGCGGCTGTTCGAACAGGCACGGCGAGAGCGCGAGGCGCGCGACGTGGAAGAGGCTGCGCGCCTAAAGCTGGAAGCCGAACAGAAGCAGCGGGACGCCGAAGTGCGACGGCAGGCCGAGGCCATGGCCAAGGACATGGCCGAGCGCGGTCTGCGCGAAGCGGAAATGCGCGCCGCAGAGGAGCGCGCGCGCCGAATTGCCGAGGAGGCCCGCGCTGCGGAGCGCCGCGAGATCGAAGAAGCGCGCAAGCTTGCCGAAGCAGCAGAGCGCGCGGCCGACGAGCGTGCACGCCTTGCCGAGCAGCAGCGCGCGCGCGAGGCGGCAGCCCGCGCCGTCGAGGAACGTAAGCGCGCCGCGGAGCAGCAGGCGCGCGAGGCCGAAGCTCGTAAGCTCGCCGAGACGGCGGCACGCGCTGCGGACGAACGTCGCCGTATGGAGGCACAGCAGGCGCGCGAAGCCGACGAGAAGAGGCTCGCGGAGGCACGCGCAGAGGCCGAGCGCGTGCAGCGTGCCGCCGAGAAACCGACACCGACCCCTCCCGCAGAGGCTCGCCCGGCCGAAGTTCGCCCGACTGAAACGAGCGGCGCTGGTCGGGCGGTTGCGGCAGTTTCCTCGCCCCCGCCGGCGGTCTCGTCGCGACGTGTGGCGCCCTCGCGCAAGGCAACACAGCGCACGGCAGCGCTTCGCAAGCGGGCACGCAAGCGCTCGGTGGCGTCCCGCTGCTGGCCGTGCTCCACACCGCGGCAAGTGCGGAAGAAGACACGTCCCGCCGTGGCGAGCTATCGCCGCAAAGCTCGCCGATCGACTGCCGGGCACCGCGATTTCTTCCTGTGCCGGCCACCGGGCAAGCCGCGCCTCTCGCGGCGTTGAGCGACCCCAGGGCACTGATGCGTGCATAGTTCGCTCGCGCGGGCGCAATTTTCCGCGCGAGATGCTATGAGCAGGCGCGCCACCTACCCAGCGGAGAGAAGCCGCGAGGCCGGCAGCCATCCAGGAGCCAGTTCATGCAGCGCGAAGCGAGCGCGGGATCTGCGCCGCAGCCGAGACGGCGCGCAGGACAAGAGACGCCACGACGCGGTTCGCTAAGAGCACTGCGCGGCATCTTTCCTTATGTCTGGCCGAGCGATCGGCCGGATCTCAAGCGCACGGTTATCATCTCCCTCGTCCTGATGCTGTTCGCCAAGCTGGTGACAGTCGCCATGCCGTTCACCTACAAGTGGGCGACGGACGCGCTCGTCGCGGCGACCGGCACTCAGCAGCCTGCCGGTGCATCCTGGAGCTGGCTCATTGGTGCGCCGATCGCAGCCACGCTGCTGTACGGCGCCGCGCGTATTGCCATTGTGATCTTCTCGCAGGCGCGCGAAGGGCTCTTCGCAAAGGTGGCGATGAATGCCGTGCGCCAGCTCGCGCTCACGACCTTCGAGCACATGCACGAGCTATCCTTGCGCTTTCATCTCGAACGCAAGACCGGCGGCCTCACGCGCGTGCTCGAGCGCGGGCGTAATGGTATCGAGAACATCACGCGCATGACGCTGATGACATTCATGCCGACGATCGTCGAGTTCGCGCTTGTGCTCGGCGTTCTCGCCTTCGAGTTCGACTGGCGATACGTCCTGGTCGTGACCGCCATGATCGGTCTCTACCTCTGGTTCACGATTTTCGCGACCGAGTGGCGTATTCGCATTCGCCGCACGATGAACGAGAGCGACAGCGACGCCAACACCAAAGCCATCGACAGCCTGCTCAACTACGAGACGGTCAAGTATTTCGGCGCCGAAGCCCGCGAGGCGGCGCGCTACGATGCTTCACTCGCGACCTACGAGCGCGCGAGCGTCAAGACCTACACATCGCTTGCGTGGCTCAATACAGGGCAGGCGGTGATCTTCACGCTGGCGCTGACATTCTGCATGGTGATGTCGGCGCGCGACGTGATCGCAGGCACCAACACGCTCGGCCAATTCATCATGGTCAATGCGCTGATGATTCAGCTCTTCATTCCGCTGAATTTCATGGGCATGGTGTATCGCGAGATCAAGCAGGGTATTACCGACATCGAGATCATGATGGATGTTCTCGAGCAGCCTGCCGAGGTCGCCGACAAGCCGGGTGCACGTGAGCTTGCCGTCAGCGGTGGTGCCGTGCGTTTCGAGAATGTGCGCTTTCACTACGAGCCCGAGCGGCAAATCCTGGATGGTCTGTCCTTCGAGGTGCCAGCGGGGAAGATGGTCGCGATCGTCGGCCCTTCGGGTGCCGGAAAATCCACGATCAGCCGCATTCTGCTGCGTTTCTACGACGTTGCCGGTGGACGCGTGACGATCGACGGGCAGGATATCCGCGATGTGACGCAGGAAAGTTTGCGCGCGGCCATCGGCGTGGTGCCGCAGGATACGGTGCTCTTCAACGATACCATTCTCTACAACTTGAAGTACGGACGTCCCGATGCGACCGAGGAAGAGGTCGCGATCGCGGCGCGTCTCGCGCAGATCGATGCCTTCATCAAGACGCTGCCGGATGGCTACGGTACCATGGTCGGCGAGCGGGGGCTCAAGCTTTCAGGCGGCGAGAAGCAGCGCGTCGCCATCGCGCGGACGATCCTCAAGGCGCCGCCCATCCTCATGCTCGACGAGGCGACGAGTGCGCTCGACAGTCATACCGAGAAGGAAATCCAGGACGCGCTCGACAAGGTCGCGAAGGACCGCACGACGCTGGTCATCGCGCATCGCCTCTCGACCATCGTGCACGCCGACAACATCATCGTGCTCGACAAGGGGCAGCTCATCGAGCAGGGCACGCACGGCGAGCTGATGGCGCGCGATGGCCTCTACGCCTCACTGTGGAACCGCCAGCGCCAGGCCGAGAAAGCGCGCGAGGATCTCGCGGCGGCGCTGGCGCAGGAAGGCGAGCGCATCACGGGCGGGCATCTTCAGCCGGAAGTCATTACGCCGGAGGCGAAGCCGCCCGGTGATCCGGCAGTGTGACACGACCGGATCACGGGCGCGGTTGCAGCGCGCTCAGCGCGGCGCGAGACGAATGGCGCCGTCCAGACGAATGCACTCGCCGTTGAGCATCACGTTCTCGCAGATATGCGTCGCGAGTGCCGCGTACTCCGTCGCGCTGCCAAGGCGCGAGGGGAAGGGAACGGATGCGGCGAGGGCGTTGCGTGCATCCTCCGGCAGACCATCGAACATCGGCGTGTGAAAGAGCCCCGGGAGGATACCGCAGACGCGGATGCCGCTCTGTGCAAGATCACGCGCAACGGGCAGCACCATGGACTTCACACCGCCCTTCGATGCCGCATAGGCCACCTGCCCGATCTGGCCATCTTCGGCTGCGACCGAGGACGTATTGATCATGACGCCGCGCTCGCCGTCAGGACCTACGGGATCGAGTGTCAGCATCCCGGCTGAGCTCCGCGACATCATGAGGAACGAGCCGATCAGGTTGATCGAGATCACGCGTGCGAAGCTTGCGAGATCATGCGGGACGGGCGGCGCGCCCTCCTTGCCCTTGCGTGCCGTGCGCTGGCCGATGGCAATGCCGGCGCAATTGACGAGAATGCGCTCCTGACCGTGGGCTTTGCGAACAGCGGCGAGTGCTGCATCCACATCCGCCTCGCTGGTGACGTCACACTTGGCGAAAGTACCGCCGAGTTCCTTGGCGAGCGCTGTGCCGGCGGATTCGTTCACATCGAGGAGCCCGACCTTGACGCCCTTGCCCGCGAGCGCGCGCGCTGTTGCGGCGCCAAGACCGGATGCGCCGCCCGTGATCACGGCGGCAATGTCTTTTCCAAGCTGCATAGTGGATGCTCCTTCCATGTCCGAATGCCGGGCCCGTGATCGGTGCCCGGTGCGATACTCAATTCTCAGGCCGGCAAGTCAGCGGCGCTCAGATCTCCTTCGCCATGTCGCGCAGCCGGAATTTCTGGATCTTGCCCGTCGAGGTCTTCGGCACTTCCGCAAAGACCACGTGGCGCGGGCATTTGTAGTGCGCGAGATGCTCGCGGCACCAGGCAATGACGTCCGACGCGAGCAACTCGGCGCCGGGTTTCAGCTCGATGAACGCGCACGGCGTCTCGCCCCACCGCTCATCGGGTTTGGCAACGACGGCGCAGGCGGCGATCGAGGGATGCTTGTAGAGCACGTCCTCGACCTCGATCGATGAAATGTTCTCGCCGCCTGAGATGATGATGTCCTTCGAGCGATCCTTGAGCTGGATGTAGCCGTCCGGATGCAGCACGCCGAGATCGCCCGAGTGAAACCAGCCGCCGGCAAAGGCTTCGTCGGTCGCCTGCGGGTTCTTGAGATAGCCCTTCATGACGATGTTGCCGCGGAACATGACCTCGCCGAGTGTCTCGCCGTCGCTCGGCACGATCTCCATGGTCTCGGGGTTCATCACCGTGAGCCCGTCGAGCGCGGCATAGCGCACGCCCTGGCGCGCCTTCTTCTGGGCGCGCGCCGAGGGATCGAGCACGTCCCATTCGCTCTTCCACTCGTTGACGGAGGCGGGACCGTACGTCTCGGTGAGGCCGTAGACGTGCGTGACATCGAATCCGGCCTGCTCCATGCGCGAAAGCACCGCTTCGGGCGGCGGTGCGGCGGCCGTGATGAACTGCACGCGATGCGGAAGCGGCCGCACTTCGTTCGCCGTGGCATTGAGCAGCGAGGACATGACGATTGGCGCACCGCAGAGATGCGTGACCTTGTGCTCGGCGATGGCCTCGAATATGGCGCCAGCGCGCACCCAACGGAGACAGACATGCGTGCCCGCCGCGGCCGTGATCGTCCACGGGAAGCACCAGCCATTGCAGTGGAACATCGGCAGCGTCCAGAGATAGACGGAGTGCCGGCTCATCTGCGCGGAAACGATATTGGCGTAGCACATGAGGTGCGCGCCACGATGATGGTAGACGACGCCCTTGGGGTTGCCGGTCGTGCCGGACGTGTAGTTGAGCGAAATCGCGTCCCACTCGTCGGTTGGCACCCGCCACTTGTATCCGGCGAAACCGCGCTTGATGAAATCCTCGTACTCGACGGGGCTCAGCCGCTCGCCGACCTGCGGAAACTCGGGATCGTCATACTCGACGAGGCGCGGCTTCACGCGGCACTTCTCGATCGCCTCCTTAATGATCGCCGAGAACTCGCGATCGTAGATCAGGACTTTCGACTCGGCATGGTCGAGCTGGAAGGCGACGATCGCGGCGTCGAGGCGGGTGTTGATGGAATGCAGGACGGCGCCCGTCATGGGCACGCCAAAGTGTGCCTCCAGCATCGGCGGCGTATTCGGCAGCATGACCGATACGGTGTCGCCCGGGCCAATCCCGAGCCAGGCAAGCGCGGAGGCAAGTCGGCGGGCGCGCTCGTAGAGCTGGGCATAGGTAAAGCGCTGGCGCCCATGGATGACGGCGACGTGCTCGGGATGAACCGCCGCGGAGCGCTCGAGGAAGGTGAGCGGCGTCAGGGGCTGATAGTTCGCCGGAGTCTTGCCGAGATGGACGTCGTATGGGTTCTGGGACATGAGGTTCGATCGTGCTGCGAAAATGGCGCCGCGGTGGCCTTGCCGGAGGCTATCCGAGCCCCAGGATCGGAGCAACGCTCCGCTCAGGCCAGCATCGATCGTTCACATGCAACGGCAGGATCGTGCAATGCGTTGCTCCGTACAACGCGTCAGGCGCAGCCGTCTCACATCTAGGTGAAAGCTGCAAAAGCGAATCACCCAACGGAGGCAAATCTGCCAAAGATATGGCGCAATCGATTGGAACATAAGGGTTTGGCTTGCGATGCTGTGCCGAAGCAGTCATGCTGACGTAAGCATTATGGTGTGGGCTGATGGGCGCTGATCCGTCGGCCAGACCGGCCCAATTCCCCGAACAGCGAAAGAGGCCATCTACCATGCGGCGTGCTGCTCTATGTCTTCTCTCTACCCTTGCACTCGCCGCGGTGCCCCCAGCCCTTGCTCAAGATACGACGCCCGCAGCCGGGCAGGCGGCGGAGCGGATGCCACCGGTCGCCAATCCCGCGGAACTGGCCTCAGCGCCGCGCGCCGAGGGCGAGACCAATGTAGCGCCGGGAGCGGCGCCAGCACCCGCTTCGGGCGAAGCTGCCGAGACCGCCTCCGATACGCCGGCTGTCGCGAGTCCGGCGGCGTCTGCGAGCAACCCAATCGAGACCTCGTCGATCCCCGGTGCGAAACCGGCGGACGAAGCACCTCCGGCCGCCAGTGAGCCCCCAGCCGCACCCGCCGCCTCTCAGGACACGGCGACGCCCGCCCCGCAGGCAACCGAGCCGGCTGCTCCGGCCGGCCCGGCAACGTCCGTGCCCCAGACAGCCACGCCCGACCCTGCGCCCGCGGCCCCGCCGGCAGTCGCCGCTCCGGTCGAGCCGCCGCCGCCATCGCCGCTCAATGCCGCCCTGCTTGCCGCGCTGGAAAGCAACCAGCCGTCCGCGCGCCAGACCCAAGAGCGCGAGTGGCACGAGGCGATCACCGCATTCTATGCCGCCCGCGCGGGCCTCCCTGTATGGACCACGGACAGCGGTCTCAGCACGGCTGCCCAGGCGCTCGTCGCCGAGATGGGCCGCGCCGACGAGTGGGGTCTCGATCCCAAGGACTTCGATGTAAGCGGTCTGCCTGCGGGCGGCGCTGCGCCCGACGTTCTGGCCGCCGCCGAGCTCAAGCTGACGAACGCTCTCGTGACCTACGCCTGGCACGCCCGCGGCGGCCGCGTCGATCCGGTGCAGCTCAGCAAATGGCTCGACCAGTCGCCGCGCCCGCTCGACGCGAAGGCACTCCTCGAGCAGTTCGCGACCACCAGCGATCCGTCGATTGCCCTGCAGAAGCTCCATCCCCAGCATCGCCAGTTCGAGCTGCTGCGGCAGGCGTATCTGAAGGTGCGCGCCGACAAGATGCAGGCCCAGGAGCAGGAGGATCCGCGCGAGGTCACCATTCCGAATGGTCCCGTGGTGCGCCTGGGCGACCGTCACGAGCACGTCGAGCTTGTACGCCGACGCCTAGAAGTGCCAGCCGACAATGCCGATGACGCGGACCTCTACGATGAGGACGTCGCTGCCGCAGTACGCGAGTTCCTCGGCCCCACCTACCGCGACCGGCGCAGCGGCAAGACAGTGCGGCGCGCCACGCATCCTGCGCTCACCAACGCCACCCGGCAGAGCCTGAGCCGCAAGACGCAGCAGGCGCAGAGCCGTCAGCCGACGCTGAAGCAATATCTCGTCAATCTCGAGCGCTGGCGCTGGATGCCCGAGGAGCTCGGCGCCACGTACGTCTGGAACAATCTTCCCGAGTACCAGACGCGCGTGATCCGGGGCGGCAACGTCGTATTCCAGGAACGCATCATCATCGGCAAGCCGACGAACCAGACGCCGGTCTTCTCGGACGCCATGCAGTTCGTCGTTTTCCATCCCGATTGGGGTGTGCCGGGAACGATCAAGGTGCAGGACCTGCTGCCGTCGCTGCAAGCGGGCGACGACTCGATCTTGAGGCGTCGGAATATGCGCATCGTCAACGGCAACCGTACGGTGCGCCCCTACGAGATCGATTGGGAGCGCACGGATATCCGCCGCGTGTCCATCATCCAGGATCCAGGTCCCGCGAATCCGCTCGGTCAGCTCAAGTTCATGTTCCCGAACAAGCATGACGTCTACATGCACGATACGCCAACGAAGAATCTCTTCGACACGTCGGCGCGCGCCTACAGCTTCGGGTGCATCCGTGTGCGCAATCCGGTGCGGTTTGCCGAGGTGATCTTCTCGCAAGATCGCAGCTGGAGCATGACGGACATCACCGAGCGGCTGAGGCCGAATGCGCCGCAGGTCAATCGCGTCGACCTCAATCGCCGCGTTCCGGTGCACAACACGTACTTCACCCTTGTTGCCGACGAGCACGGCAAGGTAGCGAGCTACGCGGATGTCTACGGACACGATCGCCGCATTCAGGCGGTGCTGCTCGATGGCCAGAGCGTGGCGGCCGTCGCGCGCACCGATCCGGCAGCGGCACTCGATCGCAAGGTCAGGGAGCTTGCCAATGCGCCGCCGCGGCCGCGCCGCGAAGAGTACAGCGGTGGTTGGGGCGGTTGGGGCTGGGGCCCGCCGCCACGTGGTCGCCGTGGTGGTGGCGGCAACGACTTTTTCTCGGGGATCTTCGGAAACTGAGGACGGACGGATCGGCCGTCAGGCAGCAGCCTGACGGCGGGGCCGCTTGAGTCGCCGCGCGGCAGCACCGCGACGCTGTGCGAGGTCCATCTGCACTATGTAGATCTCGGTCACCTCGAAGCCGAGGAACACGCCGGGGCCGGCGTTGATCGTCGAGCCCTGGGCGCGACGGTCGGACATCACGATGCCGGCGTCGAAACGGCCCTCGATCGTCTCGAACAGGCCTCTTGCCTCATCGATCTGCGCCACCACGACAATATGGTCGTAGGCTTCATCCAGCGCATCGAGCACGAGGTTGATCCAGTCGGCATCCAGCGGCAGATCCGGATGGGTCGGCGGGGCGCCGGCGGCGATGACGTGTGCCTCGCTCTCGGGTAACCGCACGATGACATCATCGAAGCTCGCGCGGCCGTCGAGCAGATCGCACATGCCGGGCCGCGCCGGGACACCGAGGCTTGCCGCGAGGCCTTTGCCGTCGCGCGCCCAGTCTACGAGCACCGAGCGTCTTCCCGCCGTGGCGAGCGACGTGATGATGTCGCGCGCTTCCGCAGCACCATCGATGCGATCGGCGACCAGCAGCGTGCGGTAACCCTTGCGGCCCATAGCTCGCCCAGCCAGATGGCGGGCCGTGTCGTTCGTCGTCGAGAGAATGACGAACTGCCCAGGCTCAGCGGTGCGAAGCTCTGTGGCGGCGGCGCGGATTGGGGTGTCCGCGGCGCCCGCTTCGGCAGCCAACGGCAAATTGGTCTCTCGGGCGTCGAATGGTTGCGTCCTCAGAGAGCCGGCTCCGAGGTCGACATCGGCGCGATCACGGGCTGTCGTGGCCATGTCGGCGAATCCCGCTTCGACGACCGAGCGGCGATTGCCCGCGAGCAGCGTGCGCACGATGACCGCAACGAAGCCGATCATAAGGACCGTAACCGCTGTCAGGAGCGAGTACTGGGCCTTATATGGGAATGCCGGGATGGCGATGGCCTGACTCGGGGCCAGTCGTACGACGCTGTCGGCGCGCGGGCGTACGATCGGCGCCGCGCTCGCGGTGGTCAGCGGGCTGGCCGTCAGGCTTGCGAGTGCCGCCCGCTTCTCGGCGGCATCGCTTTCGAGGGCGGTGAGGCGGTCGGTATCGATCGGAGGGCCGGAGGTATCCGCGCGGGCATCGGCACCTGCGAGGCGTGCGCGCGCCTCCGCTTCCCGGTCCGCCGCCGTTTTTGCCTCCGCTTCGAGGCCTTCGGTGATGGCGGTGGCTTCGCGGAACATCTGCCAGCGCAGCTCGCTCAAACGTGCCCGAAGATCGCGAATGCGCGGATGGTCGGCCGGCAGCGAGCGCTCGGCACCGTTCTTTTGGACCTCGACGCGCACGCGCTCCGCGATCAACTGGTGGAGGGACGGTGATGCCTGCAGCTCGGCGATGGCTTCGACTGTACCCTTGTCCAGGAAGCCGCGGGCCGTGCTCGCGCGCGACGAAGCGGCGGCGCGCTCGCGCTCGGCCTGCTTCAGGGCTTCCGTGAGATCGTGACGCCGCTGCGCATCGGCCGAACCATCGGCAACGCTCTTGAGACGCGCAATCTCCGCATCGATTGCCGCTATGTCCGCCGCAAGTCGCTGCAACTCGGCCGCACGCGTATCGGGCGCGCCGGTCTGCTCTGTAGTGCGCGCCGGCTCGGGCGATGCATCGTGCAGATCGACGAGGCGATCGGCGATGCGCACTGCGAGATCGGGCGTACGTGCCGTTACGCGAATGGCGATGCTGCCGTCCTCGTTTCCTGGCGCGACCTGCAGGCCGCGCATCATGGCGGCCGCAATCTGCTCCTCGCGCGAGCCCGATCCGCGCTGAGCGCTGCGGCCCGAAAGGCGATCCAGCCAGCCATGGATGTCATACACCGCGTGCGTGCCATTGAAGGCCGGCGCGCGCGTCAATTCGAGGTCGGCGACGACCTTGCGGGCGAGTTCCTTTGATTGCAGCGCGGCAACTCGCGTGGCCACCGCATCGGACGCGGCCGGGGCGGTTACGCGGATGACGGTCGTGGCGGCATAGCGTGTCGGTGTGAGCGCCAGGACGGCATAAACCGCGGCACCTGCAACGCCGGCGACAATCAGAACCCGCAACCATGAGCGCATGAGCACAGTCC
>JAEYYJ010000179.1 GCA_023430845.1 Pseudomonadota bacterium | reverse complement strand
GCGAACTCTTCGAGGTCGCGGTTGACGAGTGCCAGCTCCTGGTTGGCGCGTTGGATGGCTTCGCTCTTCTCGACGAGTTCGGCCTCGGCCATGACGCGCAGACGCATCTGGGTCCTCAGCTCGGATTCGAGCGAAGAGTGATCCACGACATGGCGCACCAGCATGAGGTGGGATCGCTCGTTTGCGTCCCAGTAGATGTCGAGGCTGAGTCGTAAGGGTGCCTCGGCGCTGGCGACTATAGCGTCGTTCATGACAACGTTGGGAATGATGAGCGGCCCGCCGGTTCCCGCGCGCAGTGCCGTGAATTCCTCCTCGAAGCCGACGAGTGCCATGACGCTGTCGGTGATCGGGTGGCCGAGGATCACGAATTCGACGAGCGGGCCGAAGCGGCGGCGAACGACGAGATCGGTATCGATCCAGACCATGCCGAAAGAACGGCGCTCGGCCAGAAAATGACCCGAGGCCACGAGCTGTGCCGTCTCGCTGTCCTGCACCTCGGCTTCCTCAGCCGTCGCGGCGGAGGATGGCGCTGGCGGCCTGGATGAAGGTGTCCTCGACATTGGCCCCGGTCTTGGCGGAAGTGAGCAGAACAGGTTGGCGCGCGTCCTGAAGCTTTGCCGGAAGTTCGGCGGCGCCACCATCGTCAATCAGATCGACTTTGTTGGCGATGAACGAGAAGTGGCGGCCGGGCAGCGCTTCCTGGAAACTTTCGGCGAGTGTGACCATGCTGTCGAGCGTTGCGCGCCGTTTGAGATCGCCAATAATGAGCGCCGCCGAGGCGCCTTTGACGTAGACGTGGCGGAATATGCTCTGGCCGAAGTTACCGTCGGTATCCCAGACGACGAGCTCGATGGCCTGATCGCCATTCGGGCCGGCTCGGGTGATCGGTACGCGATAGAGCTCGACGCCGAATGTCGATTTGTATTCCGTCTCGAAGCGCCCTTCCACGAGGCGGCGGATCAGTGACGTCTTGCCGACACCGATCTCGCCGAGCAGCATGAGCTTGCGGGAGATCATTGGCCCTCGCCAACGAAAGCGGGCTCGAAGGTTGCGCGTCGGTTCGGGCTCGACGCGCCGCTGCGCTGGCTGATGTCGAGGATTGCCGCACGGCCGACCGTCCTGATACGGGCGGGATCGATGCCGCGACGTACGAGATCGGCGGCGACGCGGTCGGCGCGCGCAAGAGCAAGCGGTAGATTGCGATCGGTCGTGCCGCGCTCGTCGGTATAGCCGACGATACGGATCGTCATATCCGTGCGGCGCAGGAGGCCGGCGAGGGCATCGAGGCTGGCGTCCGTCTCCTCCTGGGCCTGATAGGTTGTGCCATCGGAGAAGAAGATGGCGTGCGTCTGCATCCAACGTTCGAGATCGGCACGCGGATTGGGCTTCGGTGCCAGCGCCGCTATCTCCTTGCGAAGGCTTTGCAGCTCTGCCTCGATAGCCGACGCGCGCGCCATGCCGCCGAGTGAGGTCGATAGCCCTGAAATTTCTTTGCGAATGTCCTGCAGCTCGGTGGCGACCGTGGCCGAGCGCGCCATACTGCCGACCGAGGTGTTCATGCCGTCGAGCGACTTGCTTACATCGCCGAGCGCTGCGGTAATGCCATCGATGCGCGCTTCGAGGCTCGCGAGCCGGTCACGAAGACGTGCAGCCTCATCTGCGAGTTCCGCGCTGTCGGCGCCGGGAATGACGCCGATCGTCTCGGCAATGGCGGCAGCGGGCGCGATCTCGCGCAGGCGCTTGAGAATGTCGGCGCGGGTGTCGCCGGATGGGGCGAGACCGCTGACGTCGATACGCGCGCCGCCACGCTCGACCGTGGCGCGCGTCGGATAGCCCTTTAATGCTGGGGTTTCATCGATCGCGCGGTCGACTGCTGCCTGGAGATTGCTCGTCTGATACGTAACATAGCTATGCCATGCTAGGTACGCAGCAAGTGCCAGCGCCAAGAGCCACAGCAGGAAGCGCAGCGGCCGCATTCCGGAGCGGCGCTTCTCATCGCGGAGGTTCTTCTGCCGCTCGGATATGCCGGCTTCGAGCCGTCCGGCGAGAGCAGCAAGGTTGGGGGCGGTGCCGTCCGCCTCCAACGTGCGCAGAAACGCCTCGTCGAGCAGAGTCTGCGTACCAGCACCCGCCTCGCCGCGACATTTGGCGGCGAGAAGGTGGAGAGGGGAGCCACGCAGATAGATGGTGTGGCCGCCGAAGTCGATCGTGCGCAGGCCTGCCTTGTCGGCTTCGTAGACTTCCTCGATGAAGGCCGTCATGGCGGTCAGCATGCCGCTGAACAGGGCCTTGCGTCCGTCCGGTCCCTCGTTCGTGCCATCGCCTGGAGCCGAGCGGCTCCAGTGCGCGAGCAGTTCGCCTGAGCCGCGCCGGATAAGATGCAGCTCCTCGACTTCGAAACGTCCGGTATCGGCGAGTGCCAGCTCGGCCATCGGCCGGCCGGTGGTCCAGCTCCTGAGTCGCAGCGAGAACCGGTTCTTCGTCAGCCCGTCCTCGAGGCGCCGGTTGATGTCCTCCATGAGATCGCGGATAGCACTACGCACATAGTCGCGCACCATCACGCCGATGTGGGGATAGAGTTTCGCCGGCAGCGCATCGCTGCTCGCCTCGACCTCCGTACGCACGGTGCGCACGACGAGCGGCGCGAGGGCATCCGAGACCTGATGGTGATTGGCCGCCTCGGCGTCGCGCAGCGCACCTTCGAGGGTCGCGGCGACGCTGTTCCGGAAGCTGGCATCCGAGCCGGCGCGCTCGGCGACCTCCCGGAGGCGCAAGGCGAGCGCATCGAGCTCCCTGCTCTCCTTGTCGAAGAGCAGTTGCTTCAGCCGGATGACGGTGTCCTGCGACATGAGACCGAGCGCCAGATTCAATTAGTCGATCGCATTGCCCGGGATCGCGTCAGTCGTGGGAAATGCGGCGGATGCGGTCGCCGAGCTCAAAGATGCTGCGGGACAGCTCGTCGAAGGATGAGCGGCGCTCATTGGCGTTCTCGCTGGCGAGGGCCTCGACGCGAGCCTGGAGCACCTCCAGCTTGCGCAGGAGATCGCCCTCTAGATCACTGACGCGTGTCTCAAGGGCGCGCAGCCGAGTGTCGTGATCGCGCCTGAACTCGCCGTGGAGCAAATCGCGGATCTGCTCCAGCTTGTCGTCGGTGGCCTCGGGCGCCGCAGCGCCGTTCCGCAGCTCGCCCAGCGAGGTCGCATTCATGGCCATGTCCCTTCGTACTCGAACCAATGCGACCGGACGTGCACGGAAGGGGCAGGCGCGCGGTCGCTGAACCGATACCTTATGCAGAAGAAAAGCTCATTTTCCAGAGTCTTGAGGCAGTTTGGTGGATTTACCATCGATCCGCCGGCTCCGGACCATTTGTGCCCGGTGCCAATCGAGTAGGCGCGGGGGTCGGCTCGCGCCCCGTGCCTTTCAGCTTGAACGGTTCTATGGTTTCCTCAAGCGCACGCAGGAGCATTTGCCATGGCCACCCCGACCCGGATTACGCCCGCCGAAGCCGCGGCGGCCCCGCTCAGAGATGGCCGGCTTTCGACGCGGTGGTTCGGAGGCGACGGCATCGAGATTCGCCACTATGCCCCCAAGGGCGAAGACCGCCAGTCGCCCCACGATCGCGACGAGTTCTATTTCGTGATCTCGGGCAGCGGCACGTACGTCCGGGCTGGAGAGCGGGTCCGCTTCGGTCCTGGCGATATGCTTTTCGCAGCTGCCGGCGAGGAGCACCGCTTCGCCGAGTTCAGCAGCGACTTCGCAACCTGGGTTCTGTTCTACGGGCCACAGAAGACATGACCACACCTGCGCTCCCCGACGGCCTCAAGAAGCAGCACGTGATCGATCCCGAGATTTGCATCCGCTGCAACACGTGCGAGGCGACGTGTCCGGTCGGCGCGGTCACGCACAACGATGCGAACTACGTCGTCGATGCCGAGAAGTGCAACTACTGCATGGACTGCATTTCGCCGTGCCCGACGGGCTCGATCGACAACTGGCGGATCGTGCGCGCCGATACAGCTTATTCGCTCGATGAGCAAATGGAATGGACTGAGCTGCCCACGCAGGAGGATCTCGGCGAAGGCGCACTCGCGGCCTCTCTCGTCGATGCCAGCGAGGCGGAAATCGCGGCGCTGATCGCTGCGGCTCATGACGGCGCGGGCGGAAAGGCCGTGCCGCCGTCGAGCGCATCCAAACCCGCGATCAATCTCTTCACGCGATCCAAACCGGCCATTGCGACCATTCAGGGCAATTTCCGCATCACGGACCCCGATACCGAAAGCGACGTGCGCCACATCGTGCTCTCGTTCGGCGAAACGCAGTTCCCGGTGCTCGAGGGACAGTCGATCGGTATCGTGCCCCCGGTGACGAACGCAGATGGCAAGGAGCTGCCGATCCGCCTCTACTCGATCGCCTCGGCGCGCGATGGCGAAAAGCGCAATGCCAACAATGTTTCCCTCACGATCAAGAGGGTGCCGGGTGGGCTTGTTTCGGAGTGGCTGTGCGATCGCAAGGTTGGCGAGAAAGTCTTCGTTACGGGGCCATTCGGCGCGACTTTCCTTATGCCGAACGATGCCAATGCGAACCTTCTCATGATCTGCACCGGCACAGGGTCCGCACCTTTCCGCGCCTTCACCGAGCGCCGGCGGCGGGCGATGGAGGGCGCTCCCGGACGGGCCCTCCTCTTCTTCGGCGCGCGTACGCCCGGCGAGCTTCCCTATTTCGGGCCGCTCCAGAAAGTGCGCGATGAAATCCTCGGCAAGCACCTCGTGTTCTCGCGCTTACCGGGCGCGGCGAAGGAATATGTGCAGGATCGGATGCAGAAGCAGACCGAGGCGCTCGGGCCGCTGATCGGCTCGCCTGCGACGCACATCTTCATTTGCGGGCTCAAGGGTATGGAGGCGGGTGTCGACGCGGCACTCGCCGAGATCGCGTCGGCCCATGGTCTCGATTGGGCGAGCCTCAAGCCGACCATGCGCGGTTTGGGCCGCTACCACGTCGAGACGTACTGACAACAAAAGCATCTAGCGAGGAAGCACTTATGCGCGGGCTCGAGGGGAAAGCTGCGATCGTCACCGGCGGTGGCGGCGGTATCGGCAGTGCGATCTGCAGGCGATTGGGCGAGGCCGGTGCGCGCGTCGGTGTGTTCGATCTCGACGAGAGCGCGGCGCAACGCACCGTCGAGGCGCTGTTGGCCGAAGGCGCGACGGCAAAGGCCTATGGCGTCGACATTACGGATCATGCAGCGATCACGGGCGCTGTCGAAGCCTTCGAGCAGGATATCGGTCCGACGGATGTGCTGGTGAACAACGCCGGATGGGACAAGTTCGCCTATTTCCTGACGACCGAGCCGGACCTCTGGCGCAAGATCATCGCGATCAATCTCGAAGGGCCGATCAACCTGCATCATTCCGTGCTGAAGGGTATGCAGGCACGCCGCTCCGGCCGCGTGGTGAATATCGCCTCGGATGCCGGCCGTGTCGGCTCGTCCATGGAGGCCGTCTATTCGGGCGCCAAGGGCGGGATCATCGCCTTCACTAAGACCATGGCGCGGGAAATGGCGCGCTCCGGCGTGACGCTGAACGTGGTCTGTCCGGGGCCGACCGAAACGCCTCTGCTCGAGGCGTTGACGGGCTCGGGCGATCAGGGGGCTCGGATCCATGAAGGGCTCAAGCGCGCCATTCCGCTCGGCCGGCTTGGCCAGCCCGAGGATATCGCGGGGATGGTCGCGTTTCTCGCCAGCGACGAGGCCGCTTACATTACCGGCCAGGTGATCAGCGTCTCGGGCGGCCTGACGATGCACGGATAGCGGGCACGCCGCGGCTCATGTGGATACAAGCCGGGCACCTGCGGTGCACGGAACACGTTTACGCGCCGCCGCCCCCGGTCTAGAAGTTCTGTCTTCCCAGCAACACCCGGAAAAGTCCTCGCATGTTCAAGAAAATCCTCATCGCCAACCGTGGCGAAATCGCCTGCCGCGTCATCAAGACCGCCCGGCGGATGGGGATCAAGACTGTCGCGGTCTATTCCGACGCGGACGCCCAGGCCATGCATGTCGATATGGCCGACGAGGCCGTGCACATCGG
>JAEYYJ010000165.1 GCA_023430845.1 Pseudomonadota bacterium | reverse complement strand
GGAATCCACATGGAGTGCGGCGCTTCCCGCCGATGTGATTTCGGCGCTCGAAGCACGCGCCCTATGGTCACGTTTCGGCCTCTAAATGTGCTAGAGTCCGAGCGAGGAGGGCTGGATATGCCACAGCTTGTTGGACTGATGGTCGTCGGCGCGGGGCTCTATGCCGCCTACAAGGCCATTGGGCGGATTGCGCAGCAGGTTTCCGAGCAAATGACGCGTGCCGACGAGGAGCTGAGCCGTCGGACGGCCGAGGTGCGCATCAGTGAGAAGGACCTCGGTGCGCTGGAGTGGGACGAGGCCCAGCAGGTCTATCGGCCAAAGCGCCTGCGCTGAAGCCCGGGGGACGACATCCCGAAGTTGAGCTGTTGAGGCTTTGCGCGCCCAGCGTAAGAACCCCTTGTAATCTATCAGCAACGAATCTGTCACATAGCGCGGTGGCGGCGTTTACATGATCCGGACTGGCTGCTAGAAGCCCGGTGCAGCAGCCAGCAAGGAGCATTGGGCCATGCCCTTCGACGCGCGCCAGAACCCCGGTGGTCACGAACCGCCGCGGATCAAGCTCGTTGCCGGCAATTCGAATCATCCTCTCGCTGAATCGATCTCGTCGATCCTCAAGGTGCCCCTCGCCCGCAGCGCTGTCAGGCGTTTCGCGGACATGGAGGTGTTCGTCGAGATCCAGGAGAACATGCGCGGCGAGGATGCCTACGTCATCCAATCCACGTCGTTCCCGGCCAACGACAACCTCATGGAGCTGCTGATCCTCGTCGATGCGCTGAAGCGCTCGATGGCGCGACGGATCACGGCCGTGATGCCCTACTTCGGTTATGCCCGCCAGGACCGCAGACCCGGCCCGCGCACACCGATCTCCGCAAAACTCGTCGCCAACCTGATCGAGCGTGCTGGCGTCGACCGCGTGATGACGGTCGACCTGCACGCCGGGCAGATCCAGGGTTTCTTCGACATTCCGACGGATAACCTGTTCGCGGCCCCCGTCATGACGCGCGATATTCTCGAGCGGCACGACGTTGCGAATCTCATGGTCGTATCGCCGGACGTCGGTGGCGTCGTGCGTGCGCGTGCGCTGGCGAAGCGCATCAACGTGCCGATCGCGATCTGTGACAAGCGGCGCGAGCGCCCCGGCGAATCCGAGGTCATGAATGTCATCGGTGACGTGCGCGGGAAGGTTTGTCTGCTGGTCGACGACATCGTCGATTCGGGTGGAACTCTGATCAATGCCGCCAACGCACTTCTCGAAGCAGGTGCCCTGGAGGTTGTAGCCTATCTGACGCATGGCGTTCTGTCGGGCGGTGCGGTATCCAAGATCACCAACTCGCGGATCAAGTCGCTTGTCATTACCGACACGATCCAGCCTACCGAGGCGGTCAAGGCGGCAGCCAATATGCGGGTTCTCTCGCTGGCGCCCCTGCTGGCCGAAGCGATCGACAGAACGGCGCGCGAAGAAAGCGTCTCAAGCCTGTTTTATTGAGGCGTGGCGCACAGTTGCCAGATGCAGGTGATAACGGCCCGGCGGTGCTCGCCGGGACGCGGAATCTGCTCAATCGTTGGTATTGTGCTGCTCAGCAACGCGGCATCTTGCCTAATTGTCAGAAAAAGCGCATATACAGCGCGTCGAACTCGCCTTGGTGCTTACTACACGGCAGCGCTTGCTCGCTGAGATCGGTTAACACTCCAATGCGTGCTTTGATGGCCGCAGCAATTCCGCGTGCGGCTCAAGTCATCTTTGGAGAACTACGAATGGCTACCGGCACCGTCAAATGGTTCAACTCTCAGAAGGGCTATGGTTTTATCCAGCCCGACGAGGGTGGCAACGACGTGTTCGTGCACATCTCAGCCGTCGAGCGTGCGGGTCTCAGCAATCTTCGTGAAGGCCAGAAGATTTCGTACGAGATCGAGCGCGGTCGCAACGGCAAGTCGTCAGCCGTGAACCTTCGGGTCGACTGAAGATTACCCCGCTGGGGGATCGGGGGCGGGCTCAGCCCGCCCCCTTTTACTTTGGCCTCGGAAGTGGCAGTAGGACCGTGCCGGCGCGGGCGATATCGCGCGTCCTGGCGAGGCCGTAAAGAAGGGTTGACGAATGGCGAAGGAAGAAGTGCTCGAATTCGAGGGCGTGGTCGCAGAAGTGCTGCCGGATGCGCGTTGCCGCGTCCAGCTCGAGAACGGGCATGAGGTGATCGCCTACACCTCAGGACGCATGAAAAAGAACCGGATCCGTATTCTCGCGGGTGACCGCGTGACGGTCGAGATGACGCCCTACGATCTCACCAAGGGCCGCATCAACTTCCGCCATAAGGATACGCGCGCGCCAGCGCCGACGGGCGCGCCGCGGCGGCCGCAGTTCCGCGGCGGCAAGCGCTGATCGATCGCGCGCTGAGTGCGCGCCGTTTGCCTCTATGTGCATTCAAAAGCGCACGGGATGCCGATGGGTGTTCCGTGCGTTTTGCTGCGATCGCTCCAGAAGCGGAGTCGGCTGACGGCTGATTACCGGGCGGCTTCGGTCGTTCGCCTGGCGAGCATTTCCTCGATGCGGTGTCGGGCGGAGGGCACGGTGGTGTCCGGCAGGGCATTGGGATGAAAGAAGCCCGTTTCCGCGATCTCCATGTTGGGCGTCGGGATACGGTCGCGACGCCAGTGGCGAACCACGTAGATCGCCACGTGATCGCCGGGAAAAATCGCGCGATTGTCGTAGATGCCGATGAGCTCGGGCGTGCCTTCCAGAATTACGCCGCCCTCTTCGTCGAGCTCCCGTGCAAGGCTCTCCTCGACACTCTCCCCGAACTCGACGCCACCACCGGGCAGGTTCCAGCCCTCGATGTACGTATGACGCACGAGCAGGATGCGCTCCTCTGGATCGATAACGATCGCGCGCACGCCGAGCGTCAAGGCGCGTGACCATCGCCAGTATCTCTGGAACAGCCAGCGCGTGGACTTCTTGAAGACCATCGGTGCGGCTTTCTTTGCGCCGGTCGCGCGTTACGACCGGCGCGAACCTACCGACGTTCGCCGCTGCCATTCAAGGGGCAGTTGGGAAAGAGCAGGCGGCGAGGGGTAGCTGACCGCTCGCGCGGCGGCTCAAATGGGGTGGGACGTCGAGGCGTGGGCTTCGACGGGAGCGAGTTGCTCGATGTAGGACAGCGTCCGCCGAACGGCCTCGTGAAGCCGCTCCAGGGCCTGATGGGCGCCACGGGTCGTGCTCGCGTCAGCCTCGCTGCCGGCGAACTCGCGCTGGGCACTGAGCTGGAGGGCCTCGGCGGCCTGGGCGCACTCGGCAATGGCCCAAGCGCCGACCGCGCGCGCCGAGCCTTTGAGCGTATGTGCGGCCTCGATCCAGTCCTTGCGGCTTGCCGTCGCCTGCATGCGCGCCAGATAGCGAGGCGCCTCCGCAGCGAAGAGGCCGAGCACCTCCCGCTCCAGGGCCTTATCGTTCATCGTGAAGCGCGACAGGTGCGTCCAGTCGATCGGCGTATCGTGGCTGCGGACGCACGCGCGCGGGCGCAGCGTTCCGAGCGAACCGCGTTCCTGACCGTCGTGCATCTGTACCGGCATTGCCATCTCCAGCTATGGGCGTCGCGGTGGAGGTCCCCCGGTCGTGAACGAAGTATGGATGAAAGGCCCTAAGCGAGCGTAAGCGGCGGCGGGCAAATGTGCTGCAAATGCCGTGGATTGAGGGCGTGGGCCCGCTCCCGCGCCGCAAAGCAGCCCCATTGAGTTGCGACGTTCGCGGTTCAGTCGGCGAGCGCGAATCGGAAAACGGGCAGGGGGCCCGGAAGTTAGCCGACTTCGGGGATCACGGCAGAATTCTGGCTGAATCGAGTGGAAGAATTCGATTCACGCTGGGAGACCGGCCGACAATAAGCTAAAAGTTTGGGTAAATATCACTTTGGAGGGGGGCTGCGGTAGGCAGGCAACTGTTGCTGCAGCGTTACAGGCTGATGAGCCAGGGTCCTAAGAAGGACGAGTCGTCGTCGACTGCTGCGGACCAGCCGCTACAACTGCGCGCCGAAACAATTGGGCCTTCGGGCGCTGCCGCTGCGGCGCGCGTCGTGCCCCCGCCGTTGCCGAAAGCGGCGTCAGCCGTCGGCGGATCGAAAGCGGTTTCTCTGGCGCCGGTCGCGCCCCAGGCAAAGCCCGAGACAGGCCCTGCTGCCGCGGCGCCGGATACTCAACTCTCGTTGCCGCGCGTCATTTCAGGGGCCGCACCGAAGGTTCCTCCGCCGCCCGCATCTGCTTCGGCTACTCCAGCGAAACCTGCCGTAAAAACCGCGACGGCCGGGTCGACGCCCATGCCGCCGAAGCTTCCCGGCGCCGCAAAGTCCGAAGCAAAGTCTGACGGTCATCCCAAGGCCCCCCCCGCGGCACCCGAGGCTCCAGCCGACAACGCGAGTGAGGGCGGCCGCGGTAGCTCTGCCCGCAATCAGCGCCGCCGCGCCGCCGGCCCCTCGCGGACCACGATTGCCGCCAACGACGACGTGCCGTCGATCGGCGGGCTCATCTACGCCCTTCAGCAGAAGCCCTCGCAGCGGCCGATGACGGTCGCCGCCATCGCGAGTGGCGTGTGGGCGGTGCTCGGCCTGCTGCTCGGCTGGGCCATGCTCGCACCCGAACTCGCGCGTGCACCGACCTTCATGGAGATGCTCTCGCGGCCGACGGCGATCACGCTTGCCGCGACGATCCTCATTCCGATTGCGCTCTTCTGGTTCCTGGCGCTGCTCATCTGGCGCGCGCAGGAGCTGCGCCTCATGTCCTCGGCCATGACCGAGGTCGCGATCCGCCTCGCCGAGCCCGACCGCATGGCCGAGCAGCAGATCGCTTCGGTCGGTCAGGCCGTGCGTCGGCAGGTCTCGTTCATGAACGAGGCGGTGTCGCGCGCGCTCGGCCGTGCCGGCGAGCTCGAAGCGCTCGTTCACAGTGAAGTCGCTGCGCTGGAACGCGCCTACAGCGAGAACGAGCACCGCATTCGCGGCTTGCTTGGCGAGCTCTCGGGCGAGCGTACGGCGCTGCTGCAGACGAGCGAGCGCGTCAATCGCGCGCTCAAGGAGATCGGCACCGAGATCCCCTCGCTCGTCGACAAGCTCGGCCAGCAGCAGCAGAAGCTCGCGGGCTTCATCGAGGGCGCGGGACAAAACCTCGTCGCGCTCGAAACCTCACTCGCCTCGACCGCTGAGAACGTATCGAACAAGCTCGGCAGCCAGACGGCCAAGATCGAGCACGTCTTCGAGGATTTCACGACGACGCTCGCCGTTGCCCTCGAGCAGCGCACAGAAAATCTCCGCCTGTCGTTCGAGAAGATGTCCGTCGAAATGACGGACAGCTCGAAGCGCATCGAGACCGCGCTCGACGGCCACGCCGAACGGCTCACGATCACGTTCGACGAGCGCGCGCAGAAGATCGACGAAGGCATTGCCGTCCGCACTGAGAACCTCCAGTCGGTGTTCGAGCAGTTTGCCGGTGCGCTCGAAGCCACCATGGCGAGCCGCCAGGAAGCGATCGACCGCCAGCTCGTCGAGCGGACGAAGGTGCTCGATGACGCCTTTGCCGATCGCCTCAAGCTTTTCGACGAGAGCATTCTACGCTCGACGCTTGCGATCGACGGTGCCGTTGCCGACAAGGCGCTCGCGCTCACCGAGGCGCTCGAAGGCCATGCCGCGCAGATTGGCAATGTCCTCGGCAGCCAGGCCGAGGCCTTCGACGGGCAGGTGCTGGAAGGTGTGACGGCCGTGCGCCGGGCGAGCGAGTCCGTGACGCGGCAGTCCATGGCTGCTATCGAAGGGCTTGCCAATCAGGCCGACATGCTGAAGCACGTGTCGGAAGGCCTGCTCAGCCAGATCAACAGCGTCACCGGCCGCTTCGAGGCTCAGGGCAAGGTCATCATGACGGCGGCGTCGGCGCTCGAGTCCGCCAATACGCGTATCGACCGTACGCTGCAGGCGCGCCAGGAGGACCTGTCGCATACCCTCGAGACGCTTGCCGGCAAGACGGGCGACATCGATCGTGTCATGCGCGGATACTCGACGCAGCTCGAAGGCTCGTTCGCCGAAGCCGAAACGCGAGCAAAGCTCGTCGGCGAACAGCTCACGCGCGGTGCCAAGGAACAGGCGCGCATCGCGCTCACCGAGATGGACCGCCTCCGGACGTCGGCCGGCAGCGAAACGGATCGCGCGCTCGACGAGCTGCGCGCGAAGTTCTCCAGCGTCTCGCGCGAGGTCAACGAGCACATCGGCACGCTGTCGAGCCGCTTCAACGCGACTTCCGAGGAAATGCGTGTGCGTGCCCGCACGGCGCTCTCCGAGCTCGAAGCCGAGCAGGGGAAGCTCCGCGACCAACTCGAGCGCCTGCCGGATACGACACGTGCGAGCACGGACGGCATGAAGCGGATGCTGCAGGAGCAGCTCCGTGCGCTGCAACAGCTTTCTAGCCTCACCATTCGAGAGAGCGCGCGCCGGGACGTCGTACCGCCCGCACAGCTTCCGCCGCCGGCGAGCCATCATGGCGCCGCGTCACACGCGGCGAGTGCTGGTCACACGCATCAACCGTCCGCCCGTCAGGTGGCAGCGGCCGAAGCCGCCGCAGCTCGTGGCGCGGCAGGTGCCAGCGGCAGCACGGGGCGCGAAGGCTGGAAGCTCGGCGATCTGCTCGCGCGTGCTTCCGAGGAAGAAGCCGAGCGTGCGACGGCAGCAGCGGCTCAAGCTGCGCCGCCTGACACGGGCATCAACGTGCCCGGCATCGCGCGTTCGCTCGACGCGACCACGGCAGCGGCCATCTGGTCGCGCTTCCGCACAGGGCAGCGCGGCATCATGGTCCGCAGCATCTACTCCAACGAGGGCCGCTCGATCTTCGACGATGTGCAGCGGCGCTATCGCTCCGAGGCCCCGTTCAAGGCGACCGTGGACCGCTATCTCCTCGACTTCGAGCATGTGCTGCGCGAAGCCGATCAGCAGGACGGAAGCGGCCGTCTCACGCAGTCCTACGTCGTGTCGGATGGTGGCCGGGTGTACCTCTTCCTCGCGCACGCGGCAGCGCGGTTGGCTTAGTCGCCGCATCAGCCGGTTGCCCTTCTCACTGCCGGGTGTGCTTGCATCCACAGGCCAACCTGCGCGACTAGCCCAGCATTCTGCGGTGTTGCGGCCTCCGGGCACATCGCTCGCGCGACGAACGACCTGCTTATGAGCGCAGCAAAAGTATTCGGTTTCCTGGATTTCGACAAATGTCTCGGGGGACAATAAGGTAATTGGTTTGGGTGCGACCCGTTGTGCGGCAAGGAGGTTCGTTGTGAACCGTGATCTCAAACTTTTTTCCATTTTATATGTCGATCGGGCTGAAGCAAAGTATGCAAATCTGAGCTCGCGGACGGGCGACCCTATCGACATCTATCTCCGTTGTGCGGCCTTGCTCCATGCATCGTGCAGGGCGAATGGACAGTCGCTTACGCTTCTGACGAATAGATTGGATCTGGTGTCCGAAAGGCTGACGGCGCTGGGACTCACGGCCGACGTTGCCGAGCATAACTTCAAGAGAGACGTGCCGAAGAGCATTCCCTTCTATGCTGCGCACTTCAAACTCGATGCGATGGATGCTTTCGGCGAGGGTATGTACGGGGATGTCGTCGGCCTGGTCGACATCGATGCCGTGCTCGTCCGTCCGATTCCATACTCGGACCTCGGCGCCGACGGGCTATTGACCTACGATATCTCCGCGCAGGTGACCCCTGAATTCGGTGCGGATCGGGTCGCGATAGATCTGCGTGCGGTCGGCGCCCCAGCCGGGTGCCCGCCATGCTGGTATGGCGGAGAGTTCATCGTTGGTACGGCGAATGCTTTTCGAAAGCTCTCGTTGGAAATCGAGAATATCTGGCCGCGCTACAAGGAGGTCTACCGTCGTCTCCACCACAACAGCGACGAAGCGGTGGTTTCTGCCGCCCTCGCAGTGCTGAAGCACAAGGGCTTCCGATTGCTCGATGCCGGCGAAGCGAAGCTCGTATCGAGATGGTGGACTGCGCGCACGAACTTCGAGCAGATACCATTTCGCATCGCTTCCGATGCTTGTTTCTGGCATTTGCCCGCTGACAAGCCATTTCTAGCTTCGTGTGCTCAAGCGGGAGAATTCGACGCTGCGGTCTTCGCGAGAGAATACAAGTCGCACGCGCGTCTCAAGCTATGGCAGCGGCGTCTGCTCAATCAGGCTTTGCGCCTCGCAGGTAAGCGCCCGAAGCATGTGGGTCGACTGACTTGAGCATCGTCGATAGTGCCACTCCTCACACCGGCCGATCGCCTTTCTGAACCTTGAGCGTGCGATTGTCCGCGGCGGGCAGCATCCGTGAGGGATCGCGCGTGACGATGCAGTCGAGCACGGTCGGCGTCGATGTGTTCTCCAAGCCTTCGCGGATCGCGGACGAAAGCTTCTCGGGATCGGTGACCCGAATGCCGTGGCAGCCGAAGCCGCGCGCGATCGCCGCATAATCCATCTCGACAAGGTCCGAGGACTGGTAGTTGCCCGGGCCGTAGACGGCGTGCTGCAGTGCCTTCACGTAGCCGGACGCGGCGTTGTTGAACACGATGGCGACGAAACTCGCGCCGAGGCGCCGCGCGGTCTCCAGCTCACCGAGGCTCATGTTGAAGCCACCGTCGCCCGTAAGTGCGATCACGCGCCGCTTCGGACCTGCGCCGATCTGCGCGCCGATACCGCCCGGCACGCCATACCCGATCGAAGCAAAGCCGCGGTCCGGCAGGAAGTGACGCCCGGCAGCCTTGGTGTCGAACATGAGCCCGCCCCAGTGACCGGCGAAGCCGCCATCTGCGACCAGAATGCCGTCCGTGGGCATGATGCCGTTGATCTCGTGCATGAGGCGGCCAACGTTGATCGGCACTTCCTTGGATTCGAGACGGTCCGCGGCGCCGCGCCGCCACTCGGCCATGCGCTTTGGCAATTCGGCGAGATAGCTTGCGCGCCGTGCAGCTGCTGCACTACC
>JAEYYJ010000114.1 GCA_023430845.1 Pseudomonadota bacterium | reverse complement strand
GCGTCCCACGCTCATTGCGCGGATCGCGGGATTTCTCCAAGTCCCTCAATGTACTACCGGCCTCGACCGAAGAGCAAGCATACCGGTGCCTGGCTGGATAACGAGGGGTTGAGCCTTTATCGCCCGTTCAGCCGGGGGCCGTCGATCCGCCGCCAAATGGCCCCCGACGATCCGCAATGCCTCCGAAATACCGCCGGGAACAAGGCCTAGTTGCATGTGGCCCGCGCCTGTCGCGCCGTATTTTTGGGAGTGACACTCGATGCAATTGCGCTTCGCCCCGATCCTTTTCGCCGCTGCCGGCCTCGGCATGGCAACCCTCGCAACTGCCGCGCCCGATCCCGCCCTGAAGATCTCAGCTCCGCTCGCCCACGAGAACCTCGCCGTCTATCTCGTGCGCGGCAGCTCTGCTGCCGGTCCGACGCCCGCCACACTCGAGGAAGCGCTCTCCAAAGGCAGCGTCATCGTTCATGAGACGGGCAACGTTCGCGAGCTCAGGATCGAGAACACCGGCGCCGAGCCGGTCTTCATCCAGTTCGGCGACCTCGTCAAAGGCGGCCAGCAGGATCGCGTGCTGACGACGAGCCTGCTCATTCCGCCGCGCTCGGGCAAGATCGCCATCGGCGCCTACTGCGTCGAGCAGGGACGGTGGAACAGCCGCGGGACGGAGGACGTGACGAAATTCTCCGCCTCCAATGCGCAGCTCTTCTCGCGTACCGCCAAACTCGCCATCGCACGCGCGCCGGTCGCAAGTGAAGAAGGGAGATCCTCGCTAGGTGTTGCGCCGCCACCCGCAGATCGCCGCGCGTGGCGTGATCGCATCGGCAGCGTCGAGCCGCTCATCAATCAAGTGCGGCCGCCGGCCGAAGAGTCTCAGCGCGTCGTCCAAGGCACGCGGCCGTACGTTCGCAGCGGCCAGGGTGATGTCTGGGACAGCGTCGCCGCCGCGCAGACCCAGCTCACGGCACGCCTCGCTGCCCCCATGGCATCCGAGAAGTCAAAAAGCAGCCTCCAGCTCACGCTCGAGAACGAGCGCCTGCAGAAAGCGCAAGCGGACTTCGTCACGGCACTGGAAGCAAAAGGCCTCGCCGATGATGACGTAGTCGGCGTCGTGATCGCGATCAACGGCAAGATCGCCGGCGCCGACCTCTACCCATCGAATGGTCTCTTCCGGAAGATGTGGCCGAAGCTCGTGCGCGCCGCCGCAACCGAGGCCCTCGCGAACCCCGCGCGACAGGCGCCGCCATTGCCCCACATCTCGGACGTCGAGAAGTTCCTGACGGAAGCGGAGAACGGCGAGGCCAACACACGCGCACTGGCCAATATCGCCCAGCATGAGACTAAGGAAAGCGCGAACGTGCTGAAGGTCGAGGCGCGCACATCCGACGGCCGCTGGATCCACCGCAATTTCCTGGCCGCGAAGTAGAAGTAAGAGGTTCCTGCGCCGCGTCCCCGCGCGGGGTGCAGGTAAGGGTGAGGGGCGGAGACCAATGCCATCGCCGGTCAATGCCCCTCACCCCATTCCTCGGAATGCGGGGAAACCCTACGCAGCCGCAGGGCGCGCTGCGCCGGCTGGAGCCGCCTTCTGCTTGTGCGGGTTCTTCATGAACAGCAGCGCCGGCATGCAAACCAGAATGACCGCCGTGATAAGCTGGTAATCGGCGATATAAGCGAGCAGCTTCGCCTGCTGCGTGACAACTCGCTCTATGGCGGCGAGCCCGACGGGATCGGTCAGGCTCCAAGGTGCTGGCAGTGTGATGTGGCGCATGACATCGTTGTCGGGGCGGACGTACTGCGCGAGCGTCTCGTGATAGCTCTGGCTCGAGCGCACGAGATAGCCCGAGAAGAGTGCCACGCCGAGACTGCGGCCGATGTTGTTGACCAGAGAATAGAACGACGTCCCGGCGTCGCGCAGCTCGGGCTTGAGCGTGACGAAGGCCACCGCATTCAACGGCACCATGAAGGCGCCGAAAGCCAGGCCTTGAATGAAATTGTTGATGACGAACGCCGTCATGTCGATGTCTTCGGTGAATGTCGAGAGCTGCCACATGGTGGCGGCCATCGTGATCATGGCAGCGGCAATCAGCTTGCGCGGATCCATGTACGGCAGCAGATAGCCGACCAGGAACGAGGCAAGCATCGTGCCGGCGCCGCGCGGCGCCATGGCATAACCGCTGAGCAATGGTGGATAGCCGCCGATGTCCTGAATGAAGGGCGGCATGATCACGAGACTGCCGAAGATGAGCACGCCGAAAAGCGTCCGCAGCACCGTCCCCGCGAGATAATCGCGATCCTTGAAGAGTGCGGGCTCGATGAACGGCGTACTCGTCGTGAAGACGTTGACGACGAACAGCCAAAGCGCCGCGAATCCGACAAGCGCGATCGTCACCATCATCGGCGAGTCGAACCAGTCATAGCGCTCGCCGCGGTCGAGAATGAACTGAAGGCAGGCAATCGCGACGCCGAGCGTGACGAAGCCGTAGTAATTGAATTTGCGGAACGTGCGCACGCCCGTACGCGGCACGATGAAAGCCGTCATCAGGAAGGCGACGATGCCGATCGGGAGATTGATGTAGAAGGCCCAGCGCCACGTCAGATATTCGGTAACGTATCCACCGATGGTCGGCCCGAAAACCGGCCCGAACATCATGCCGACACCCCACCACGCCATGGCGATGCCGAGCTTCTCGCGCGGATAGATCGTCAGCAGTGACGACATGCCGAGCGGCAGCAGAGCCGAGCCGAAAAAGCCTTGCACGGCGCGCCAGATCAGGATCTCGGTGAGCGACGTGGACATGCCCGCCAGCATGGCACTGCTCGTGAAGCCACAGATACAAATGAGGATCAGCCGCTTGCGGCCGAACATGCCGCCGAGCACGCCCCAAACTGGCGTGAAGACGGTGAGCGTGATCAAGTACGTGGTGATCACCCAGGCAATCTGATCCTGCGTCGCCGAGAGCTCGCCCTGCATGTGGCGCAGCGCGATCGATACCGTCGCCGTGTCGAACACCTGAACGAGCGGCCCGAGAATGAGCGCGACGGTGATCAGCAAAAGACGGGCGCCGCCGTAGGCAGGAGGGATACCTGCAGGCGATGCCGTCGTGCTCATCGTGGCTTGACCGGCGCTTTATCAGCCGGCGGCGCGGCTTCGGCATCCGACGCCGTATCGGCCCAGTTCAGCAATCCCTGCGCCCACGAGGGGCCGGACCGGCGATGCTCCGTGTCGATCCGCACGACCACGCTCATGCCCGCACGCAATGTGGGTGCGTCCGCAGCATCGATGCGGAGGCGCACTGGCAAGCGCTGGACAACCTTAACCCAGTTGCCCGTGGCGTTCTGCGGCGGCAGCAGCGCGAACTCCGATCCCGTCGCCGGGCTGATGCTCGTGACAAGCGCCGTCAGCGGCTTGCCCGGATACATGTCGACGCGAATGGTCGCGCGCTGGCCTGCCTTGACGTTCGTGAGGTCGGTCTCTTTGAAATTGGCCTGAACCCACACGTTCTCCGTGCCGACCAGACTGAACACGACATGCCCCGCGTTGACGTACTCGCCGGGCTGCAGGTCGAAGTTCGTCACGATGCCGGCGACGGGCGCTTTAACCTCCGTGCGCGCGAGATCGAGCGCGGCGCGATCACGCGCGGCGCGTGCTTCGCGCACTGTCGGCAGCCCGTCGATCGGCTGCTCGCGATCGCCGCCGAGACGCGCACGTACCTCCGCGATCTCCTGCTCGGCAATCAGGATCTGGTCGCGTGCATTGCGAAGCCCCCGCTCCGCCAAATCCATGCCGGAACGCGAGACGACACCCGTCTTGGTCAGCGACTCCTGGCGCTCAAAGTGCTGCTGGTGGAATGTCAGGTCGCCTTCGGCGAGCTTCAGGCGCGCCGTCTTCTGGTCGTAGAGCGCGCGCACGGACCGCGCGTCCTGGATGGCGGCCGCGAGTTGCGCCTCGGCGCGCTCGAACGCGATCTTGAAAGGCTGCGGGTCGATGCGGAAGAGCAGCGTGCCGCGCGCGACCTCCTGGTCGGCCTCCACGAGCACCTCGACGACACGGCCATCGATATCGGCGCTGACGGCGATCTTGTCCGCTTTGACATAGGCATTGTCCGTCGAGACGTAGCGGCCACCGGCAAAATAGAGGTATCCGCCGACGAGCAACGCCGCGAGCGGCCCGAGCAACGCAATGGCGAGGATTGACAACGAACGGCGTGAGATCGACTTGAGCCGTGCACCATAAGCGCGCGCGGGACTGTTCCCACCCGGCTTCCCGGCCGGCTCCCGCTCTATCTCTGTCGCGCTCTTCTGCATGGGCGCGCCTCAGTTCTCTTTCCGGGATGCGGCGTCGTCGTCGGACTTGGGCGGCGCGACCGGCTCGGTCACATCGAGGGCGGTCAGATTGCCTTTGATCTTGAGCAGCGTGTCGATGAGGGCCTCGGCCTCCTCGTTCGGGATGTCCTGCAGCACTTCCTTGCGATTGACCGTGGAAATCGTGCGCAGCTTGTCGAGGACGGGCTGCGCCTCGGGCTTGAGGAACAGGCGCCAGGCGCGGCGGTCCTTCGGATCGGGGCGGCGCTCGACGAAATTCTTCTCGACCAAGCGATCAATATGGCGGCCGAGCGTCATCGGCTCGATCTCGAGGATTTCGGCGAGCGCCGCCTGATTGATGCCCTCACGGCGGCGGAGCTGGCCCATGACCCGCCATTGGGCCCGCGTAAGGCCGATTTCCCGCGCCCGCGCATCGAAGCGGCGGCGCATGAGGCGGGAGACATCACCCAGGACGAAGCCCAGCGAGCGTGTAAGAAAGGGATCGGCTGTCATAAAACCGTAAAATATATGCGAGGCTTATTATAAGCCAGCATACACTCTGCGATCCGAGATTTGCAGTTAATGCATAGCGTGGGCCGGATCGGAGCTGTTTTGCCCTCATCCGTCCTCGAACTCGGCCTCGTTGTTGGCGGGCGCCAGCGCCCCGCGGGTCCATGTCGAGGGCCGCTTGAGGAAATCGTGCAGCGTCTTGCCGCGCTCGGACTTGAAGGGCTCCTGCGTGATCGAGAAGCCCTCCATGCGGTCCAGTCGGAACGTGCGGAAATCGGTCCTGAGCTCGCACCACGCCGCCATGACCCAGACCGGCCCGAAGAAGGCGAGCGACAGCGGCCGCACTGTTCTCTCGCTCCCCTGGCGCAGGACGTCCGTATAGCGGAAACGGATCTTGAGCCGGCTTCGCACGGCCCGGCGCAACTCCGCGAGATCAAAGGAAATTGGCGCCATGTAGTGTGCGCACGGCGCCATCAGGGCCGTATTGGCCATGTAGACTTTGAGCTGGTCGGGAATCACCGCCTCGATCTTGGCAATCGCGTCGGTGGCCGCTTCGGCGAGTTCGGCATCCGCCCAGCTTTCGACGATGCGCGCGCCGAGCACCAGCGCCTCGATCTCCTGCTCCTTGAACATGAGCGGCGGCAGGTCGAAGCCCGCTTTCAGCACGTAGCCGACGCCAGCCTCGCCCTCGATGGGCACGCCGCTCGCGATGAGATCGCGGACGTCGCGGTAGATCGTACGCTCCGACACCTCCAGCGATTCGCTGAGCTCGCGCGCCCTGACGGTCGGCTTGCGCCGCATGTGTTGGATGATCTCGAAAAGGCGATCGGCTCGGCGCATGACGCGTCTCCGGCGGCGAATTGGACCAGGGCTTTTCCCCACTCCGCTCCCTCTACCGCAAGCCTCCTGACAGCACCCTGTCAGGAGCCTCCAGACCTGCTGACACAAGGCTGTCAGGGGCACTCAGGCATTGTCCGCTCGTCGCCGGCGATCAATGCCCGACGGCACTCATAAAACAAAACATGCCCAGGAGATCGATCATGATGCAACTCGTACTGGCACAGGCCTTCAGCAGGGCCGAAGCGCAAGGTCCGATATCTCTCGCCGCCCGTATCGCCCGATGGGGCCAACGCCGGCTGGATCAGGTCCGCCAGCGGCGCCGCTATCGGAACACCGTTCGGCAGCTCGGCGGCCTCGACGACCGCACGCTCCACGACATCGGCCTAGAGCGCAGCGAGATCACATCCTACGCGTCGCGGGGCGGTGAGGACCGCCACCCTGCTCGGCGGCACGTGCCTCTGTACATGTCATCCATGTACTGAGGCCAAGCCCAGGCCGCGTGCCAGTCTTTGGCCCTTTCCCTGGCGCGCGGCCTGGCAAATGCTTTCAAGACCATTCGAGCCCACACTTCAGTCTGGGGAGTAATGAAATGATCAATCATATTTCGATCGGCAGCGCCGATCTCGCCAAGTCCCGCAAGTTCTACGATGCCACGCTGAAGCCGCTCGGCTACAGCTGTCTCACCAAGGACGACACGAGCGCCGGCTACGGTGACGCCGATGTCCGGTTTTGGGTGCTGAAATCGGGGCGTCCCGTTGCGCCGAACGCCGAATCGGGCCTGCATCTGTGCTTCGATGCGCCGACCCGCAAGAGCGTCGACGCCTTCTACAAGGCTGCGCTCACCGCCGGCGGCAAGGACAACGGCAAGCCCGGCGTGCGCGAGAGTTATGGGCCGACTTATTACGCCGCGTTCGTCATCGACCCCGATGGCTATCGCGTCGAAGCCTACTGCGGTGCAGCCGCATAGGACCTGAGGCCTCAACGCAGGAGTTGAGATCATGAGCCGCGATACGAACCAAGCCGACGAGCGCTATCTCCTTTT
>JAEYYJ010000105.1 GCA_023430845.1 Pseudomonadota bacterium | reverse complement strand
ACGTCGCGGATCTTCTCGTAGCTCGTCCAATCCGGATTCCTGCCGCCATTGCGCGCGCGCGCTCGGAGCGAGAACTTGACGACCTCGTAGCGGAAGTCCTTCGGATTGGCGATTCCGGCCGGCTTCTCGATCTTCGACAGTTCCTGATCGAGCAGTTCGCGGCTCATGAGCTGGCCCGTGTCGGGATCCTTGAAGTCATGATCCTCGATCCAGGCGTCGGCATAAGCGACGTATCGGTCGAACAGGTTTTGGCCGTAGTCGTTGTAGGACTCGAGATAGGCCTTCTGGATCTCGTTGCCGATGAACTCCGCATAGCGCGGCGAGAGATCCTCCTTGATGAACTCGAGATAGCGGGACTCCGTCTCCTCGGGCATCTGCTCGCGCTTGATGGCCTGCTCGAGCACATACATGAGGTGTACGGGATCGGCGCTGATCTCGTGGCTGTCGAAATTGAAGGTCTCCGAGAGGATCTTGTAGGCGAACCGCGTCGAGGCTCCGTCCATGCCTTCCGTGACGCCGGCGGCATCGCGGTATTCCTGCATGGTGCGCGCGTGCGGATCCGTATCCTTGAGATTCTCGCCGTCATAGACGCGCATCTTCGAGAAGAGCTGCGAATTCTCGTGCTCCTTGAGGCGGCTCAGCACCGAGAACTGCGAAAGCATCTCGAGCGTACCCGGCGCGCATGAAGCGTCGGACAGCTCGCTCGCCTGAAGCAGCTTGTCGTAGATCTTCTTCTCCTCCGTCACGCGCAGGCAGTACGGCACCTTGATCACGCAAATGCGATCGAGGAAGGCCTCGTTCGTGCGGTTGGCGCGGAAGCTCTGCCACTCACTCTCGTTCGAGTGCGCGATGATGATGCCCTGATAAGGCAACGCGCCGACGTTCTCGGTGCCGACATACGTGCGATCCTGCGTCGCCGTCAGCAGCGGATGCAGCATCTTGAGCGGCGCCTTGAACATCTCGACGAACTCGAGAAGGCCCTGTGTCGTGCGGTTGAGGCCGCCCGAGTAGGAGTAGGCGTCGGCGTCGTTCTGGCCGAAGTGCTCAAGCTTACGGATATCGACCTTGCCGACCAGCGCCGAGATGTCCTGGTTGTTTTCGTCACCCGGCTCGGTCTTGGCAATACAGATCTGGCGCAGCTTCGAGGGGTAAAGCTTGACGACCGTGAACTTCGAGATGTCGCCGCCGAACTCGTCAAGGCGCTTCACCGCCCATGGCGAGATGAACCCACCGAGCACGCGCACGGGAATGCCGTACTTCTCTTCGAGGTGCGGCCCCATGGTCTCGGGATTGAAGAGACCCAGCGGGCTCTCGAAGATCGGACTGATCTCGTTGCCGGCTTTGAGCACATAGATCGGGCAGGCCTCCATGAGATCCTTGAGGCGCTCGGCGAGCGAGGACTTGCCGCCGCCGACGGGCCCGAGGAGATAAAGGATCTGCTTGCGCTCTTCGAGACCCTGCGCGGCGTGGCGGAAGTAGCCGACGATGCGCTCGATCGTGTCCTCAAGACCGTAGAAATCCTTGAACGCGGGATAGACCTTGATCGTCCGGTTCATGAAAATGCGGCCGAGACGGGCATCGTCCGCCGTGTTGACCATCGTCGGATCGCCGATCGCCTTGAGCATGCGCTCAGCCGGCGTGGCGTACATCGACGGATCCTTTCGGCACCCCTCGAGGTAATCCTTCAGAGGCATCACGACCTGCTTCTGGCGGTCGTAGCTCTGAGCGTAGAGGTCGAAGATCTCGCTGCGCGTCGCCATTGTTCTGCCCTACAGTGTTTAGAGCCCAACGGGTACCCGATCATCGATCCGTCGTTTTGGAACGCGTCACTCAGATCGGGCAATTCATCGCCAAAGCCAAGTATGAGCCATTTTGCCGTCCCGTGGGCGACTGCTCGTCTTTGCCATTGTACTTCGTCGGCTTGTGCGGCACTTCAACCGCACTCATCACCGATTTCGATCTCGCATCGCAACATAACGATACCGCATCGCAGCAACGATACAAGCGCTGTCTATGTCGCGCCCCTCGCGCCCACCTTTGGCGCCATTCCGGATTCCCCGGCTAACCTCGAAAAATGGAACTAAGACAATCGTCTGCCCGCTCTGGTACTTGCGCCGGCATATCACGCCACGCGATCGGATTTTTTCCGCGATCGCAGGTCTGAATCTCATCCGATGTCTTTCATCGGTTCAAATTGCATCCGGCATCGACATAATGCCAGTTGCAAATTCGTAATGTGGATGGTGCCCGATTCTAAGCGTCCAGGATGCCGTTTCCAACAGCGCCCTTGCTTTCAAGTCTTCTGTGTCTCGAAGGTGACAGAAGCAGCGATTTCACGATACGCTGCCGCATTCTCCCGCACTTGTCCGCCAAACTGGCGCCGCAATGTTTGAACGGCGCGGCGGCGGGCTTTGTTCCATGGCGCCGCGCGGCTAGGGAGCCCGGCGCTCAGCTTTCCTCGCCGAACCCGTCACGAACGAGCGTCACCAGCGCGTTGAGCGCCTCACGTGCGTCAGACCCCATAGCCTCTATTGTGATCGTGGTGCCCTGGCTGGCCGCGAGCGTCAGCAGCCCCATGATCGACGTCCCGCCCACGGCATGACCGTCGCGGGAGACCCGCACGTCAGCCGAAAAGCGCTCGGCGCACATGACGAACTTGGCCGAGGCGCGCGCGTGCAGCCCCTTCTTGTTCGGGATCATGACTTCGGCGCGCTGCAAATCCGAGGTGTTCAAGTCGGCGGGCTCTACATGCATGAAGGTCGTCACGCCAGGCTATCCCTCAGGTCGTACCTGAGAGCACCTGACTGGCGACGGAAATGTACTTGCGCCCTGCCTCCTTGGCCAGATCGACGGCCTCGACGAGTGGACGATCCTTGCGCACGCCCGCGAGCTTGATCAACATCGGCAGATTGACGCCGGCGAGCACTTCCGCGCCCGTCGCCTCCATGACGGAGATCGCGAGGTTCGACGGCGTACCACCGAACATATCGGTGAGCACGACGACGCCCGCACCGCGGTCGGCGCGTTGAACAGCCTCGATGAGCTGCTGACGTCGTCGCTCGATGTCGTCATCGGGACCGATCGACAGTGTCTCGAGCTGCTCCTGCGGCCCGACAACGTGCTCGAGTGCTGCCTTGAATTCCGTCGCCAGCCCTGCGTGCGTGATGATGACCAAACCGATCATCGTTCGCTTCGCCTCCTATCACCCCCGACGCGCGGCACATGATTGTCAAAGGTATCGAAGCACGCAAGCAAAACCGGGAGCCAGGAAGGTTACATCTTGGTCATGTGCTCCCGGCAGCCCGAACATGACGGCAACCTTAATCGCCGAGCGTAACGGTCTGGCGATACCATGGCTGACGCTCGAGATGCGCACGTTCGGCGTGGTCGCTTCCATCGAGCGGTGCCCGCCCGGCGTAAGTGACGCGCACCTCCGTCAATCCCCGCGATTTGAAGTCGAGCAGGCGGGCAGCCTCCCGGGATAGGTCGATGATCCTATTGCCCTTGAAAGGTCCGCGATTGTTGATGCGTACCATGATCGTACGCCCGTTGGCGGGGTTGTGCACGAAGGCATAGGACGGCATGGGCAGCGTCTTATGCGCCGCCGTCAGCCGGTGCATGTCATAGACTTCGCCATTGGCCGTCGGGCCACCGTGGAAGCCATCACCGTACCATGAGGCGATGCCGGTTTCCTCGTAGTCGGGATCCTCAGCCGGCACATAAGTCTTTCCCCGAACCGTATATGGTCTGCCGATCTTGTAGACGCCTTGCCCGGGCACGGCACGCGAGGCGCGCGGGCTTCTGCCGGCACATTCTGCCGGCGCATCGAGGCGCGGCGATCCCCACTTCGTCAGGCAGGGGCTGCGTTCGGCAGGCTTGTCCGGCACGGGCAGCGGCGAAGACGGCGGCGGCAACACCTGCATGGACGGCGCCATGGGCGAACGCGATACGGTCTCCGGCTCCTGCGGGCCCAGGTTCAAGGATGCAGGTGGCGGCTCGCTGGTCGTACGCCAGCTTGCAGTTGGGGCTTCCTCGCGCGCGCACGCGCCGAGAGTAAGAGCAAGGCCAAGCGTCAGAACAGCCCTGAGCCCGTTGCCTTTCCACCCGCATATGAATCGGGCGGTGTCACAAACCATGCTCATCTAGCGCATGGAACTCCATAGACTCGAAGCTGGATGGCATCATGCCCGCCAACGAGCCGTGAACGCTGAGTGATTCGTGACGGGCGCGCAAGCTTATGCTCACAATGGTGCGTGGTTCTAGCCCACCGCCGCCAACGCTTTCTCGATATCGGCGATGATATCGGCCTTGTCCTCGATGCCGACCGAAAGACGCACCACATCGTCACCGGCACCCGCCGCTGCGCGCTGCTCCGGCGTGAGCTGGCTGTGCGTCGTCGAAGCCGGATGAATGACGAGGCTGCGCACATCGCCCATGTTCGCCAGATGCGAGAAGAGCTCCAGGCCCGCGACGAACTTCACGCCCGCATCGTAACCGCCCTTGAGCCCGAAGGTGAACACGGCACCGCCGCCGTTGGGCGAGAGCTTCTTCTGCAGGGCATGATAGGCATTCTCGGGAAGGCCGGAATAGTTGACCCAGGCCACTTTCGGGTGGCGCGACAAGTGTTCGGCCACGGCCTGCGCATTGGCGCAGTGCTGACGCATACGCAGCGGCAATGTCTCAATGCCGGTGTTGATCAGGAAGGCATTGAACGGCGAGATGGCCGGGCCAATGTCGCGCAATCCCATGACGCGCGCAGCGATCGCGAAAGCAAAATTGCCAAAGGTCTCGCCCAGCACCATGCCATTGTAGCTGGCGTTCGGCGCCGTCAGCGTCGGATAGCGATCGCCAGCCTTCAGCCAATCGAATGTTCCGCTGTCGACAATGATCCCACCGATCGAATTGCCGTGACCGCCGAGGAATTTCGTCGCGGAGTGGATGACGATATCGGCGCCGTGTTCCTTGGGCCGGATGAGATAGGGTGTCGCGAGCGTGTTGTCGACGATGAGCGGTATCGCGTGCCTTTTCGCGATGGCGCCGATCGCGGGCAGATCGATGATGACACCGCCGGGATTGGCGATGCTCTCGACGAACAGCGCCTTGGTCTTGGGTGTGATCGCCTTCTCGAAGCTCTCGGGGTTCGTCGAGTCGGCCCACACCACATTCCAGTTGAACTTCTTGAACGAGTGATTGAACTGATTGATCGAGCCACCATAGAGCTGGCGCCCGGCAACGAACTCGTCACCGGACTCGAGCAGTGTATGGAATGCGAGAAACTGCGCCGCGTGTCCTGAAGCAACGGCGAGCGCGGCAGTACCACCCTCGAGTGCAGCGACGCGCTGCTCGAGCACGGCTTGTGTCGGATTCATGATGCGCGTGTAGATGTTGCCGAAGGCCTGCAGGCCGAAGAGTGCAGCCGCATGCTCGGCATCATTGAAGACGAACGACGTCGTCTGGTAGATCGGGGTCGCGCGGGCACCCGTCGAGGGGTCGGGCGTCGCCCCGGCATGAACGGCAAGCGTCGCAAAGCTCGGGCTCTTGGTCTGGTCCGTCATGAGCGCATCTCCCTTGGCATGATCTTTCGCCACACTTCAATCCGATGGGCCATCATGACGTCAATGGCGAAGTCGTGCCAAGCATTTCAACCTGCATTCTAAGGCAGGGCCGGGGCGCCGTTGGTCGCGCGCCATGGCTCGGCTATGCTCACCATAGCTGCAGGCCGACGGAGACATGAGGCATGGACAAGGACAAGCTGGCTGCGCTGCGCGCCCGATACGCCGGCGCGAAGGGCGGCGATATCCACGATCCGGCCTTTGCCGCCGTCGCGGCAAGCGTCTTCGCCGCACCCGACCGCCGTAAATGGCCGTTCGCCGATCCGGCGACCCTGCTCGGCGCACGCTTCGTGCAGGACGCGGCGACGACGGGCTATGCCGGCCTCGACGTCGCGCTCATCGGTGTGCCCATGGATCTCGGCGTGACGAACCGCGCAGGCGCACGCCTCGGCCCCCGCGCCGTGCGTAGTGTCGAGCGGATCGGGCCCTACGAGCATGTGTTGCGCGTCGCGCCCATGGGCAATCTCGCGGTCGCAGATGTCGGCGACGTGCCGATGAGGAGCCGCTTCAGCCTCGATGAATGCCACGCCGACATCGAAGCCTTTTATCTGGAGGTCGCGCGCGCGGGTATCATCCCGCTATCCGTCGGCGGCGATCACTCAATCACGCTGCCGATCCTGAAGGCGCTCGGCCGCGAGCGACCGCTCGGCATGGTGCATATCGATGCGCACTGCGATACGGCCGGCGAATACGAGGGCGCCAAGTTTCACCACGGCGGCCCCTTTCGTCTCGCCGTGCTCGAAGGCGTGCTCGATCCTGCGCGCGTCATCCAGATCGGCATCCGTGGCGGTGCGGAGTATCTCTGGGAGTTCTCCTTCGAGAGCGGCATGACCGTCATTCACGCGGAGGAAGTTGGCGAGATGGGCCTCGCGGCGGTGGTCGCGAAGGCACGCGAGATCGTCGGCGATGGGCCGACCTACGTAAGCTTCGATGTCGACAGCCTGGATCCGGCCTTTGCGCCCGGCACCGGTACGCCGGAAGTGGGCGGGCTCATGCCGCGCGAGGCGCTGGCCATCCTGCGCGGCCTGGCCGGCATCGACATTGTCGGCGGAGACGTGGTCGAGGTCGCGCCACAGTATGACGCCAATACGACGACCGCGCAGATCGGCGCGCAGATGCTGTTCGAGCTCTTGTGTCTGGTCGCTCTCAGAAAGTCGGCGCAGCGCTAACTCAACCCGGCTTCCGAAATGCGCGCGTAGAGCGACTCGCGATCGTAGGGCTTGAGCACATAGTCGTTGGCACCGGCGGTGATCGCGCGCGAAATCTCGATCTTGTCGTGTTCGGTGGCGCAATAGAGAATAAAGGGCCTCTTCTTCTTGTTGAGAGGGCGGAACGACTGCAGGAACTCCATGCCCCCCATGACCGGCATATGCCAGTCGAGCAGGATCATTTCGGGCATCCCGGAATCGCAGATATCGAGCGCCTGCTGGCCATTCTCCGCCTCGACAACCTCGAAATTGAGGTTGGTCATGATGCGGTTCGCAACCTTGCGAATGACCTCGGAGTCCTCGACGATGAGACACTGTTTCATGCACACGGCCCAATTGGAGCGCCACTTTCAGGCGCTTGGCTGCAATCACGGAAATGGCACATCCCGTCGGACGCCCCGGGAGTGTGCAAAACAACTGTTAAAAAATTCCTGAGGAAGAGTTACGAAATGGGATCGAAAGAAAGGTCGACCACAGCAATACATGGCTGAGCCCCTCCATCAGCGCGCAGGCGCGCAAACAGCGGACGGCGAACCCTGCCGGACGTGCGGCGTCTGCTGCGCCCACGCGAGCGAATGGCCGCGCTTCACGCTGGAGAGCGACGCCGAGATCGCCCGCATTCCCGAAGCTCTGATCGCAGCCGACGGTTCAGGTATGCGCTGCGACGGCGATCGCTGCGCGGCTCTCTGCGGGAAGATCGGCGTCGCCACGACCTGCACGATCTACGCCGTGCGTCCGATCGTATGCCGCGAGTGCCTTCCGGGCGATGACGCCTGCACCATCGCACGGGCTGCACGAGGCCTGCCTGTCATCACCTGACGCACGCGCGCTCGTCATCAGTGGCGACAACGCAAAACGCCCCAGAGGTCAACTCTGGGGCGATCGTATTCATGTCGGCATCTTAGATATCGATATCGTCGAACCCACCACCCCAGTCACCATCGCCGTGATCGTCGCCGGCATCGTGATAGTTGGAGTCGTAGTTGCCGGGATCATTGTCGGCAGCATTCTGGTGGCCGCTATCTTGAGACGCGTTGTCGCTCTGACCTGCCTGCGCTTCGCCGGGCTTGCTGCCGCCGAACATGCCACCAAGGCTGTTCGCGAGAAGCGTGCCGCCAGCTACACCGGCCGCCATGGCCGCCGCCGTCCGGAAGAAGCCGCCACCGCCGCCACCCTGTTGCGGGGGCTGCTGCTGCGGAGGCATACCGGAGCGTGCGCTCGCCGGTTCATCGCGCCCGCCACGCCATGCCGGCTGCGGCGCTGCTTCATAGGAGCTCGGACCGCTGCGCGAACCAATCGGGGGAATGCCGCTCCTGCGGTCGTCGGCGTAGTCGTCGCGCGGGGCGGCACTGCGCCTGGCACCACCGAGGAAGCCGCCACCCGCTGCCGGACGGCTATTGGCTGCAAGCTGTGCCTCGAGTTCACGAATGCGATCTTCCTGATCTGCGATGTGCGCTTCCTGAACGAGAATCGTCTGCACGAGAATGTACGCGCTATCCGGCGTACGGCGCATGAGCTGGTTGATCAGCGCCTCGGCTTCCGCATCCTTGTCCGCGGGGCCGTTGGCCTGCACGCGCGCGAACAGATCGTTGATTGCGTTGCGCTCTTCGGGGTTCAGTGCCATCTGAGATTCTTTTCTCCCTTCGTCGATGACGAGCACGTCATGTCGGGTGCACTGAGCCTCCCGACAAGACCAGCAGAGGGCCTTCCCGGAAATTTAATGTTGGGAAGCGGGTCGGCAGGCACATCAGACGCAAACACTTGCGCGTCAGTATATTGCGTCCACGGGCTCGCGCTGATCGAAAGCGCCGAGCAGGAGCAGGCCTGCCGCAAAACCGCCAAGATGGGCCTCCCACGCGATTCCAGCCATCTCCGGGTTGGCGAAGGGCATCCCGAACGCAATTATGAAGTTCACTATGATGAAGGCGAGGATTGCGAACATCAGGCGACGGCTGCGGAAGCACTCGCCGAGCGTGGCAAGACGCACCGCGCGCGGCGCCTCGCGCATCTCGTGATAATCGCCATTGTCGATCGTCGGCAGGAGCAGGCGGAAACCGGCCGCCATCAACCCCGAGATGGCGCCTGAAGCGCCTACCATGGGCACGGCCTCACCCCAGCGCACGAGCATGAAGGCAAGGGCGCCCGCAAAGCCACAGACGAGCGCGAACACGACGAAGCGCCCCCCGCCGATGCGGCGCGCCACCGGACTGCCGAACACGAGAAGCCACGCAGCATTGATGAACAGGTGCGTGAGATCGCCGTGGACGAGTTGATGTGTAACGAACGACGTCCAGGACGCGAGCGGGCCGCCCGGCAGCTCGTTAGCCAATCCGACATAGCGCGCCGGAATGAACGCCAGCACCCAGACAAGATACTCGTCGTCGATATCCGTGAGATACGACATCGCGACGTGCACGACGGCCAGGAGCGCCAGCACGAAGACGACGGCACCCGGCACGTTGAAGATCGGTTCTCGGGTCAAGGGTTGCCCCAGTGCTCATGATGGCCGCTGATGATGCTCAGCAGTCGCTGACGCCCTGCAGTTAATGCGCGGTGCGCTGATCGGCAACCTGATAGGTCCGACAGCATTCTGGCACAATCGTTAACTGGCACGAAATCTGCTGTTTGGAGCCAGTCCAAGCTTTCGCTGGCGCGCGTGTCCTGCTTTGAGCCGGCGCGCACGCGCCATCTGCTGCTTGGATTCGGTTAAGTCGGGGAGATCCCGCCCGGTCAGGGACTAGGAATGCAGAATACGACAAGCCAGATCCTCTACAAATATTGGAACGAGATTCGTGGCGGGCGCATGGCCCCGCGCCGATTCGAGATCGAGCCAGCGCGCTTCGCCGCCATCCTCCCCGAGACGTTCGTCGTCGAGTGCGAGCATGGCGACGAACCACGCTTCCGTCTCGCCGGCACGCGGGTGACCGAGAAACTTGGGCTCGAGCTGCGTGCGCGCGCCTTCAGCCACTTGTTCGAAGTCAGCGAACATGCCGATCTCAAGCCGTTCCTCGCCTCGATCATCGAACAAGGCGGCGTCGGCGTCCTTTCCGTCGAGATGCCGACGGCAAGCGGGCGCAAGGCACTTTTCGAGGTTCTCATCCTGCCGCTGATCCACACCGATGATCGTATCACGCGCCTTCTCGGTGCGATCTCCCCCCGAACACACGAACCCTGGCTCGGTAGCGAATCCGTCCGCCCGGGACGTATCGCGGCGATTGAAATCATCTGGCCCGATGGCCGACCCCATGCAGTCGCCGAACGCATGATCCCGACGGAGCCGAGCCCCTTCAAGTACGATTTCAGCCGCTCCCGTCTTGTGCGTAATCGACGCAGACAGTTCCGCGTCTACGAAGGCGGAAGGTAGATGGCGTCGCATTACGGCACAGCCCGCGGCTTGCGTTCCGGCCCACCGTCGCGTGTTTACCAATGGATGCCAGCGCTGATGGCTTTACGTCACACCGGCCCACCGGCATCGGCCGTCAGCACCGCGCGCGCGCGCGCGCAGTCGATGTCCATCTGCGACTTCAGCGCCTCGAGACTGTCGAACTTGCGATCGCCCCGGATGTAGTCGACGAACTCGACCTCGATACGGCGTCCGTATAGATCGCCGTCGAAGTCGAAGAGAAAGACCTCGAGTACGGGCGAGCCATCGTCGAACGTCGGTCGCGTGCCGAGATAGGCCGCGCCTTGGTAGCGCGCGCCCTCGAAACCCACGTGAACAGCGTAGATGCCGTGCGCCAGCGCCGCGCCCTTCCCGAGGGCGATATTGGCCGTCGGATAGCCGAGCCCGGTGCCGCGCCGCGCGCCTCCCTGCACGACACCCTCGACCTTCCAGCGGTGGCCCAGCATTTG
>JAEYYJ010000267.1 GCA_023430845.1 Pseudomonadota bacterium | reverse complement strand
GGGAAGCAGCGCACGCCGACGGCTTCCAGCACCGTGCGCGTCGCCGTCCCCATGGGTACCTGCCAGGGATTGAACTCACCCCACTGACCGCGCATGGTCACCAGGATCAGGCACGGTGCGCGCATCGTCACGGGAATGCCGAGCGCATTGATGCAATTGCCGACGCCCGAGGACTGCATCGCGATCATGGACCGCTTGCCGCCGAGCCACTGGCCGGTCGCGACGCCGATACCTTCCTCCTCGGTCGACAGCGTCACGAGGCGCATGTCCTTGTCCGCAACGACCATGTTGAGGAGCTGTGTGAGCCCGCCGTCCGGGATCGTCGCGACGGTCTCGATATTGCGCGCCTTCATTTCGGCGAACACGTCGTCCGACCAACTGCGTGTCTTTGTCGTCATTTGTTTCCTGATGCTCGCGTCAGTTGCGTTTGTAGTTGATCAGCCCTTGCCATCATCACGCGCACCGGAAAGGCGCGTACGGAAGCCTTCCGGAGCCGCTTTGCCGGCGTCTGCATAGGCCTTCTCGATGGCTTTGACGTTGGGTGCAAAGATGGTGTTGCGGTTCTCTCGGCACCAATCGCGAGAGGCAATGACAGTGTCGAGAGAGCCTTGAAACTTCGGCATGACCCAGCGCGCGAAGAGCTCGAAGCTGCGGAACGTGTCCTCGCGGTTCGCCCATTCGTGTGCGCGGAACATGACGCCGCCGATGCCGCCTTTGCTGGCGGCGATCATGCGCTCGATACCCTTCGTGATCGTCTCGGGCGAGCCGACGAGCGTGTTGCCTGCCTTCACGCCCTCGCGCAAGGGATCCTGTGAGCGACCAGGCGGACGGCTGAGCGTTTCCTCGAAGTACGAGACCGTCTCCTCGCGCTCGCCGTGAGCGACATCGCGCAGCGCCCGCTCATCGTCCTCGGCGCAGTGCATGTTGACGACGAGACGCCACTCCTTGCGGTCGACCGTCTTGCCGTGCTTCGCCGCTTCGTCCTCGGCGATCTTCCAGTGGGCTGGAAGCGCATCGACGCCGCCGGGCAATCCGGCACCGAGCGACAATACGCCGACGCCGTGCTTGCCAGCGACTTGCATACCGGCTGGAGACTGTGTGCTCGCAACGGCAATCGGGAAATGCGGATCGGAGTAAGGCGCGAGATGCAGGCGTGCCTCCTGCATCTCGAACCAGTCGGTCTTCATGGTGACCGGCTCCTCGCACTTGAGGAGCTGCATGATGGCGTCGAGCGACTCGCCCATGCGGCGGCGCTGGTCCTCCGCTTTGATCGCCAGCATGTACGCGTCGGACGTCAGTGCGCCCGGACCGCAGCCGAGCATGGCCCGGCCCTTGGTCATGTGATCGAGCTGGACGAAGCGCTGGGCGACCAGGAAGGGATGATGATAGGGCAGGCTCGTCACACCCGTGCCGAGGCGGATATTCTTCGTGCGCTCGGCGGCGGCGGCGATGATGAGCTCCGGGCTCGCGATCAGCTCCCAGCCCGCTGAATGATGCTCACCGATCCATGCCTCGTCATAGCCGAGGGCGTCCAGATGGCTGATGAGGTCCATGTCGCGGGCAATGGCGAGCGTCGGATTGTCGCCGGCGCGATGAAAGGGCGCGAGGAAGATACCGAAGATAAGTCCGCGATGGGGCCTTCGTTGAACCATGGTGGACCTTCCCCCTGTCATTTGGTTGCCGGCTGAGAGCCGAGAAGTAGCGGTTTCATGTCCGGATATACGTCGGGCAACCTAGCGGCAGCCATACGGCAACGCCAGTACAGGACGCGAGCGGCTGGCGAAGACCCGCCCGCGCTCAGCGCAGCGCTGAAGCGGGACTTCCAGGCTAAGAAGGGCCGAATCCCCTTGTCCGCGAATGCGAACGGCGGGAGAATTCATCTGAATGCCGACTCGTACGCCCGTGACCACACCAAACCAACGAGAAATGACCCCGCCCATGGCGAAGCAGGACCAGCCCGTGCCTTCCATGACCGGCTTCGGCGCCGATGAGGGCCGCCACGGTGCCGTGGCCTGGCGCTGGGATATCCGCAGCGTCAATGGCAAGGGGCTCGACGTGCGTCTCAGGCTCGCGCCCGGAAACGAGGCCCTGGAGCCACGCCTGCGCGAGCGGGTCGCCGCGCGGCTCAACCGCGGCAACGTGACCGTCGGCCTCAATGTGGCCCGCGACGGCGGTGGCAGTGAGATCAGCATCAACGAGGCTGCGCTCGCCCAGGTTATGGCGATCGCGGAGCGGCTCACCACGCGCGGGAATTTCGCGCCCTTGAGCGTCGAGGGGCTGCTGGCCCTGCGGGGCGTCATCGAGGTTGCGGAGGGTGCCGAGGATCAGGCGACGACCGAGGCCCGCCACGCCGTCATGCTGCAGAGTTTTGAGCGCGCGCTCGATCAGCTCGTCGAGGCGCGTCTTGCCGAAGGTCGTCGCCTCGGACCGGTCATCGAGGAGCAGCTCGCATCGATCACCTCGCTCGTCGAGACGATCGCCGCTTCGCCGAGCCGCTCACCCGATGCCATCCGCGCGCGCCTCAAGGAGCAGGTCGCACGCCTGCTGGACACCGCAACGCCGCTCGATGAAACGCGCCTCCATCAGGAGGCGGCCTTGCTGGCCGTCAAGGCGGACGTCGAGGAAGAGCTGCAGCGCCTGCGCGCCCATGTCGCCGCCGCCCGCGAGCTCATGTCAGGCGGCAAGCCTGCCGGCCGGCGTCTCGATTTTCTCGCGCAGGAGTTCAATCGCGAGGCCAATACGACCTGTTCGAAGGCGAACGACATCGAGACCACCCGAGCCGGTCTCGCACTCAAGGCCGTGATCGAGCAGATGCGCGAGCAGATCCAGAACCTCGAGTAGGGACACCTATGGCGAGCACACACATGGCGCGGCGTGGCGTGATGCTGGTGCTGTCGTCGCCTTCGGGCGCCGGCAAGACGAC
>JAEYYJ010000032.1 GCA_023430845.1 Pseudomonadota bacterium | reverse complement strand
TGCTCGCTCGCGAGGCCATTCGGCACTTCGAGTAGGAACCGCTCTCCGAGGAGCATACGCTCGGCATATCCGCCGACATTGCGATCGGAGTAGCCGACGCCCTCGATGCGGCCGTCGACGAGCGTGCGCGGCACTGACGTCACCCGCGTACCTGGCTTGAAGCGCCCCTGGGTGCCGGGACCATTCTCGATGACTTCGCCGCAGAACTCGTGGCCGAACACGATATCCTTCGAGAGATCCATGCTCTTGCGCCAAGGAACATGCGCGAGCGACTTGTTCATGAGATCTGCATAAAGGCGCGCGTGCAGATCCGTGCCGCAGATGCCGCACGCCAAGGTCTTCACGAGCACTTGGCCCTGACCCGGCTTCGGATCGGGTAGCGTATCGACGACGATGTTTCCCTTCCGCAGGATTGCGGCGCGCATGGCGTTCTCTCCTCAGACTGCTGTTTGGTTGAGATGCAGTCTAGACGAGCGCTGTGCATCCAAGAACGGCAAACGGCGGATAGCGCCTTGCGCCATCCGCCGTTCGCGAACTCAGAAAGTGCCTGCGCGGTTATTTGAACGTCCGGATGTCGACGAAGCGCCCGGCAATCGCCGCCGCCGCCGCCATGGCCGGCGAGACGAGATGCGTGCGGCCCAGGCGGCCCTGACGGCCCTCGAAATTGCGGTTCGAGGTCGAAGCACAGCGCTCGCGCGGGCTCAACTGGTCCGGGTTCATGCCGAGGCACATGGAGCAGCCCGCTTCGCGCCAGTCGAAACCGGCATCGATGAAGATCTTGGCGAGACCCTCGGCTTCGGCCTGCTCCTTCACGAGGCCCGAGCCCGGCACGATCATCGCGCTCACATTCGGGCTGATCTTGCGGCCCTGAATGACGGCTGCTGCCGCGCGCAGATCCTCGATGCGCCCGTTCGTGCATGAGCCGATGAACACGCGGTCGATCGTGATGTCGGTGATCTTCTCGCCGCCCTTGAGGCCCATGTACTCGAGCGCACGCTGGATCGAGGCGCGCTTCTGCTCGTTCGCCGCTTCCTCCGGCGTCGGCACGCGGCCGCTGACCGAAATGACGTCCTCCGGGCTCGTGCCCCAGGTCACGATAGGCGGCAGGTTCGCGGCATCGAGCGTCAGCACCTTGTCGAAGTGCGCGCCCTCGTCGGAGCGGAGCGTCTCCCAGTAGCGCACGGCCATGTCCCAGGCCTGGCCCTTCGGCGACTTGGGACGCCCTTTGAGATATTCGAACGTGGTCTCGTCGGGCGCGACCATACCGGCGCGCGCACCACCCTCGATGCACATGTTGCAGACCGTCATGCGCCCTTCCATCGAGAGCGCGCGGATGGCGTCGCCCGTGTACTCGATGACGTGGCCCGTGCCGCCCGCCGTACCGGTCTCACCGATGATCGATAGCGTGATGTCCTTCGCGGTCACGCCTTCGGGCAGCTTGCCCTTGACCTCGACCTTCATGTTCTTCATGCGCCGCTGCAGCAGCGTCTGCGTCGCGAGCACGTGCTCGACCTCGCTCGTGCCGATGCCGTGTGCGAGCGCGCCGAACGCGCCATGCGTCGAGGTATGGCTGTCACCGCACACAATGGTCGTGCCGGGCAGCGTGAAGCCCTGCTCGGGTCCGATGACGTGCACGATGCCCTGGCGCACGTCGAGTTCGTCGAAATACTCGATGCCGAAGTCCTTGGCATTCCGGGCGAGCGCTTCGACCTGGATGCGCGACTCTTCCTCCTTGATGCCGGCGCGGCGATCGGAGGTCGGCACGTTATGATCGACGACGGCGAGCGTCTTCTCCGGCGCGCGCACCTTGCGCCCTGCCAGCGCCAGCCCTTCGAAAGCCTGCGGCGACGTCACCTCGTGCACGAGATGGCGGTCGATATAAAGCACGCACGTCCCGTCGGGCTGCTGATCGACGATGTGGTCGTCGAAGATCTTGTCATAGAGCGTCTTCGGGGCGGTCGGGCTGGCCATGGGGTCAGGTTCTCTCTTCGTACGGCAAGCGGCTCCGCTGGTAAATCGGCCGAGCGCTTTGAATGCTTCTCATATGCCCGATCCGTCCCGGACTTCAAGCCCGCGGGCCTCATCCTTGCTGAATGGCAGCCCTGCCCGCCGGATCATGCCGCAGCGCACCATCGATCCTGCATCGCCACTCCGTTGCCAATGGTGTACGGCGCGCCTACTTTGGCGGCTCATTGCACGGAGCATACGCGGCCCTCATGCCGATCCAGCGCCCCCTTCCCTGGGAGAAGAGCTATCCGCCGGGTGTCGTCTGGGACGCGCCCATCGAGGTCGGCACGCTTCCTGCCCTGCTCGCCCGCGCCGTGGCGCAATGGGACGGCAAGCCCGCCTTCGAATACCGCGAGCAGAAGATCAGTTACGCCGATTTTGGCCGCCGCGTTCAGGCGTTCGCCGCCGGGCTTCTGCGCCTCGGCATCGGGAAGGGTGATCGCGTCGCACTCTACCTGCCGAACTGTCCCGCCCAGCCCGTATCGCTCTTCGCCGTCGCTCAGATCGGCGGCATCGTCGTCAATCTCTCGCCGCTCGACGCCGAGCGCGAACTCGCCCACAAACTCAAGGACTCCGGCGCCCGCACGCTCATCACGACGAACATCGGCCCCATGGCGGGCGTGGGCGCGAAACTCAAGGCCGCCGGCCACGTCGATCGCTTGATTGTCGCTGACGATGCGGTTTGGGGGGCTTCGCCCGTCACGGCACCGATGCCAGAGGGCGTCGAACGCTTCGACGACATCGCTGCGGCCCCGCTGCCCGCCGCATGGCCCGAGGTCGTGCCTGACGACATCGCCCTCCTCCAGTACACCGGCGGCACCACGGGCCTGCCGAAGGGCGCTATCCTGAGCCACGCCAATCTCACGTCAGCTGTCGAAATCGGCAAGGCGTGGTCCGCGCCCCAAGCGACGCTCAAGCCGGGCGAGGGCCGCATCATCTGCGTGCTCCCGCTCTTTCATATGTATGCGATTACGGCCTGCCTCACGCGCGGCCTCGATCAGGGCAACGAGATCCTCCTGCGCCTGCGCTTCGACGTCGAACAGACGCTGCGAGACATCACCGAGAAGCGGGCGACGACTTTCTCCGGCGTGCCGACCATGTGGATCGCCGTCGCCAACACGCCCGGCGTCGACAAGCTCGACTTTTCCTCGCTCAAGGGCATCCATTCCGGTGGCGCGCCCGTGCCGATCGAGATCGAGAATCGCATCAAGCGCATTACCGGCCTCCAGCTCGGCGGCGGCTGGGGCATGACGGAGACGTCGCCCGCCGGCGCCAACATCCCGTCGCACCGTCCCGATCTGCGCGGCAGCATCGGCCTGCCGCTTCCCGGCATCCTCATGGATGTCGTCGCACTCGACGATCCGCGTCGCATTCTCCCGCCCGGCGAGATTGGCGAGATCCGCATCAAAGGGCCGAACGTCACGCGCGGCTACTGGAACCGCCCCGAGGAGACTGCCGCCGCCTTCGCCGACGGCTATCTGCTGACCGGCGACATCGGCTACATGGATGCCGAAGGCTTCTTCTTCCTCACGGATCGCAAGAAGGACATGATCATCTCGGGCGGATTCAACGTCTACCCCCGCATGATCGAGGAAGCCATCTACGAGCACGCGGCCGTGGAGGAGGTCATCGTCATCGGCGTGCCCGACACCTATCGCGGGCAGGCCGCCAAGGCCTTCATCAAGCTCAAGGCCGGCGCGGCGCCCTTCATGCTCGATGAGCTGCGTGAGTTTCTCGCCGACAAACTCGGCCGTCACGAATTGCCGTCCGCAATCGAATTCCGCGAGAGCCTGCCCAAGACCGCCGTCGGCAAGCTCTCCAAAAAGGAGCTGGTCGCGGAGGAGGCTGCGCGCCGTGCCGCAGCCGAACCCGCCTCGACCTGAACGCCTGACCGGCCTAAGGTGCCGCCAAATCACTTAAGACCGAGGAGCCGCCCATGGATTTGCGCTTCAGCCCTGAAGAGAACGCCTTCCGCCAGGAAGTCCGCACCTTCTTCCAGAATGAGATACCCCTTTCGATCCGATCGAAGTCGATCGAGGGTCGCCATCTCACGAAGGAGGACATCGTCACCGCGCAGAAGACGCTGCATAAAAAGGGCTGGGCCGTCTACAACTGGCCGAAGGAATGGGGCGGTACCGATTGGACGCCCGTCCAGCAGTACATCTTCCTCGAAGAGATGCAGGCCAACGGCGTGCCGCCGCCACTCGCCTTCAACACATCCATGAATGGCCCGGTGATCATCCAGTTCGGCACCGAGGCGCAGAAGAAAAAATTCCTCCCCCGCATGGCCTCGCTCGACGACTGGTGGTGCCAGGGCTTCTCGGAGCCGGGCTCGGGTTCGGACCTCGCCTCGCTCAAGACCACCGCGGTCAAGCAGGGCGACCACTACATCGTCAACGGCCAGAAGACCTGGACGACACTCGCCCAGTACGCCGACTGGATCTTCTGCCTCGTGCGCACGGACCCGAACGCCAAAAAGCAGCTCGGCATTTCCTACATCGTCTTCCCGATGACGACGCCCGGCGTCACGCGCCGCCCGATCCAGCTCATCGACGGCGGCGCCGAGGTCAACGAAATCTTCTTCGATGACGTGAAAGTGCCGGTCGAGAACCTCATAGGCGAGGAAAATCGTGGCTGGGATTGCGCGAAGTTCCTGCTCGGCAACGAGCGCTTCGGCATTGCCCGCGTCGGCGTCTCCAAGATGCGCGTCGGCCGCATCAAGGATCTGGCCAAGCGCGTTCCCGGCAGCACGGGCGGTTCGCTCATGGACGATCCGCAATTCGCCGAGAAGGTCGCCGCCGCCGAGGTCGAGCTCAAGGCTCTCGAGATGACGCAGATGCGCTTCCTCGCGGCCGAGCGCGGCAACAAGAGCGGCAAGCCCAATCCCGCAACGTCCATGCTCAAGCTCAAGGGCTCCGAGATCCAGCAGACGGTGACCGAGCTGCTTATGGAACTCGCTGGCCCGCTCGCCATGCCGTTCGACAATGACGACGACGAAATGGCCGGGCACAACGCGCCGGCTGGTGCGGAATGGGCCGCGCCACTTGCGCCCATGTACTTCAACTATCGCAAGGTCTCGATCTACGGCGGCTCGAACGAGATCCAGCGCAACATTCTCGCGAAGGCCGTGCTGGGGTTCTGAGTTTCGACACTCGATCCCGACCACCGTTCGCATCAGAAAGCAAAGAGCAGATTATGGATTTCGATCTCAGCGAGGAGCAGCAGCTTCTCAAGGACAACGTCGACCGGCTCACGGCCAGCCGCTATGCCGAGCTCAAGACGCGTACCGAGCTCATGAAGTCGCCCAAGGGTTACAGCGAGGCACTCTGGAAGGAGTTCGCCGAGATGGGCCTTCTCGCCATTCCCTTCGCGGAGGAGCACGGCGGCATGGGGCAGGGCGCCGTCGAGACCATGCTGGTCGGCGAAGCCTTCGGCAAGGCGCAGGTTCTCGAGCCCTATTTCCCAACCGTGATCCTCGCCGGTTCGGCGCTGCGTCTCGGCGCCAGTGAGGCCATGAAGGCCGCTGTCATTCCTGAAGTTGCGGCCGGCACGATCACACTCGCTTTCGCGCATCAGGAGCCCGAAGCCCGCTTCGATCTCGCCAATGTCGCGACGACCGCGAAGTCCGACGGCAAGGGCGGCTACGTTCTCGAAGGTGCGAAGTGCGTCGTGCTCGGCGGTGACACGGCCGACAAGCTCGTCGTCTCCGCGCGCATCTCGGGCGATCGCGCCAGCAAGGATGGTCTCGCGCTCTTCCTCGTCGATGCCGACGCCGCAGGCGTGACGCGGCGCGGCTATCCCACGCAGGACGGCACGCGCGCCGCCGATGTCACGCTCTCCGGCGTGAAAGTCGGCGCGGATGGCGTGATCGGCGAACCCGGCAAGGCCTTCCCGATCATCGAGCGCACCGTGCAGAACGGCATTGCCTATCTGGCGGCCGAGGCGGTCGGCGGCATGAATGCCCTGCACGAGCTGACCGTCGAGTACCTCAAAACGCGCAAGCAGTTCGGCGTGCCGATCGGCTCGTTCCAGGTGCTGCAGCATCGCTCGGTCGACATGTTCGGCTCCGTCGAGCAGGCGAAGAGCATGGCCTACTACGCCTGCGTCATGATCGACGAGCCGGACGAGGTCGAGCGCCGCCGCGCCATGCACGCCGTAAAGGTGCAGATCGGTAAGTCGGCGCGCCACGTCGGGCAGGAAGCCGTTCAGCTCCACGGCGGCATCGCCATGACCATGGAGTACAAGGGCGGCCACTACTTCAAGCGCCTCACCATGATCGATCTCATGTTCGGCAATGCCGATCACCACCTCCGCGAGCTGTCGAAAGCCGGCGGTCTGCTGGCGGCATAAAGCGCCCACAGTTTCGGCGTCAATGACGGGAGCCACGCGGCTCCCGTTCTGCTATGGGACGCACGGTTTCGAGAGCGATGGGGGGCACATGAACAATTTGCGCACGATGGCGACAGGCGCGGTTCTTACGGTGACGTTGCTGCTCGCGGGCTGCATCGATCTCACGAAGCAGGCGACGTTCCGTGAAAACGGCGAAGCGCGCGTCGAGCTTGAAGTCGGCATGTCGGCGGAGCTTGCCGCGATCCTGTCGAACCCCGAGCTCGCCAAGCAGTTTGGCAGCGATAAGACGCCGAACCCGCTCGCCGACTGCGGTAAGCCCTGGCCTGCCGATCAGCCTCTGCCGGATGGCGTGCGCTCGGCCGAGACGCGCAAAGGCAAGCGCGGTGACACGGAGACGTGCACGCTGATCTTCGAGGTTTCCGATCCTGTCGCTGCCGTCGAAAGCGCCAAGAAAGCCGAGATCCCGAACGCCGATGCCGTGCCGAAGCAGGACGTCTCGATGACACGCATCCCGTCCGGCTATCGCCTGCGCATGGGAATGACGCCTGCTCAGCAGCCCGACCTGCCGCCGGAAGCAGCCAAGATGGCAGCAGCGATGGTGGCCGCGATGTTCGCAAACCGCTACTTGACGGTCAGCCTTGCGGCCAAGCGCATCGAGAACACGAACGGCGAGCTATCGGCGGACAAGAGCAAAGTGACATGGCGTTTCCCGCTTGCCTCACTCGCCAATCCCAC